>NZ_SZWV01000094.1:32783-106114 GCF_005280945.1 Citrobacter sp. wls718 | reverse complement strand
TAAGTTGGAGTCATTACCCGTTTTTGTCCGGTTTCGCATGGGTAATAAACTGACGCAGATCCGGCGCACCAGGTGAATGGAAAATGGCTTTTTGGTTAGCATCTTCCAGTGAAATAATAACGTTAGAGTAACCGGAAACCACGTTTTTTAAGATTTCCAGCCGCCGGGATTCCGGTTCGTTGGGTTGATTAAGGATCCGTTCCAGCGTGGTGCTGATCTCTCTTAAATCGTTTATATCCTGCTCGGCAAAATGGACTTTCACCGAGTGGATCATTATCCAGGCGAAGGCGAAAAACGAAGCGATGGTTGCCAGGCTGATAAAAAAGGTCAGTCGCGTGGCCAGCGAAAAAGGGCGCTGCAGGCGTTTAATAGCCATCCGGTACCTCAAGCATATACCCCACACCGCGTACGGTCTGAATCAGCTTCGGTTCAAAGTCATTATCAATTTTGGCACGCAGGCGCTTCACGGCGACGTCAATCGCATTGGTGTCGCTGTCAAAATTCATGTCCCAGACCTGTGAGGCAATCAGCGAGCGGGGTAATACTTCCCCTTGATGGCGCAGGAAAAACTCGAGCAGCGTAAATTCTTTGCTGGTAAGGGTAATGCGGGTGCCACTGCGGGTGACTTTTCGGCTGACCAGATCAACCATTAAATCCGCAACCTGAAACTGACTTTCGACAATCACTGCCGCGCCACGGCGCAGCAGCGTTCTGACCCGAGCCAGCAGTTCGGCAAAGGCGAAGGGTTTCACCAGATAATCATCCGCCCCCAGTTCCAGGCCTTTGACCCGGTGTTCAATCGTGCCCAGCGCGGTGAGGAGAAGAATCGGCATGCCTTTGTTAGCGCTGCGCAACATACGCACGATATCCCAACCGTTCACGTCAGGCAGCATGATGTCGAGGATGATCAGGTCATAATCGCCGGTCATGGCCAGGTGATACCCGTTCAGGCCGTTATCCGCCAAATCGACAACAAAACCGGCTTCCGTCAGGCCCTTCGTCAGGTATTCGCCGGTTTTTTTCTCATCTTCGACGACCAAAATCTTCATCACATTCTCCTTCACCCACTGGCTGTGCGGGTTTCAATTCTAGAGAAGCGGGATCGGATAGCAATGAGTTATTGGGAAAATGACAGCTTTGTCATTTTCCTGTCACCGCTTAAACAGAGTCGATTCGGTAAGGTGCACGGTAATAAATTCACATTCCAGTCCGGTTTGGACGAAAAGAACTATGTGCAAATTTAAGCTTCTTACTCTCAGCGTTGTTTTTATTCTGGCCGGTTGTTCGCTGGCGCCGGAGTATCAGCGTCCGGCAATGCCGATACCGCAGCAATTTTCGTTGAGCCAGAATGCGCTGGTACCGGCACCACAGGGATACCAGGATACGGGCTGGCGCACCTTTTTCGTTGATGATCAGGTGAAAGCGCTGATTGGTGAGGCGTTGCTGAATAACCGTGATCTGCGCATGGCCACCCTCAAGGTTCAGGAAGCGCGAGCACAATATGGGGTGACGGACGCAGACCGCTATCCGCAGCTTAATGCTGGCTCCAGCGGTACCTATAGCGGCAAATTTAAAGGCGAAACTAGCACGCAGAAAGAATTTGAGGCCGGGCTGAATCTCAGTTTCGATTTGGATTTCTTCGGTCGCCTGAAAAATATGAGTGAAGCCGAACGACAGAATTTCTTTGCCAGTGAAGAAGCGCGTCGGGCGGTGCATATCTTATTAATTTCCAATGTGTCGCAAAGTTATTTCAACCAGCGACTGGCTTACGCGCAGCTGAAAATTGCCGAAGAGACGCTGCAAAACTATCAGCGTTCATACGCTTTTGTTGAGAAACAACTGTTAACCGGTAGCACCAACGTGCTGGCGCTGGAACAGGCGCGGGGCGTAATTGAAAGCACGCGCGCCGATATCGCCAAACGTAAAGGCGAACTGGCGCAGGCGAATAATGCGCTGCAACTGTTGCTTGGCACCTACGGGAAATTACCGGATGACCGGGCACGCAGCCACGGTGATATCAACGCGGTGGCGCTGCCGCCGTCGCTGCCATCGCAAATACTGCTTCAGCGACCGGATATTTTAGAAGCCGAGCATGCATTAATGGCGGCAAATGCCAACATCGGTGCTGCACGGGCGGCCTTTTTCCCGTCCATTACCCTCACCAGTTCGCTATCGGGTAGCAGCAGTGACCTCTCCAGCTTATTTAATGCCGCCAGCGGCATGTGGAATTTCGTACCCAAAATCGATATTCCGATTTTTAACGCCGGACGTAATCAGTCAAACCTCGATTTGGCCGAAATTCGTCAGCAGCAGTCGGTGGTGAATTACGAACAAAAAATCCAGAACGCGTTTAAAGAAGTGGCGGATGCACTGGTGTTGCGCCAAAGCCTGGCAGATCAAATTACTGCTCAACAGCGCTATCTGGACTCTTTGCAAATCACGCTGCAACGCGCCAGAGCGCTCTATCAACATGGTGCGGTGAGTTATATCGAAGTACTGGACGCAGAGCGTTCTTTATTCGCTACCCGGCAATCACTGCTCGATCTTAATTACGCCCAGCAGGTTAATGAAATTAAGCTGTTTGCTGCCTTAGGCGGCGGCTGGGTTGAATGATATTTAATTATAAATTCTCAGGAGTATATGACATGAAAAGTACAGCTAAAGCCGCTTTGTTTACTGTGTTGTCTGTGGTCATGTTTAACGCTCAGGCCAATGAGCATCAGCATGGTGAGATGATGAATATGCAGCCCGCTACCCAGCAGGAGCAAGTCATCAGCGCCACGGGCGTGATTGAATCTATTGATATGGCGAGCAAAAAAATCACCATCAAGCACGAACCTATTCCGGCGGTGAACTGGCCTGCGATGACCATGCGATTTACGCTGGTCCCGGAAACGAAGGCTGATGATATTAAGCCCGGCGATAAGGTCGCCTTTACCTTTGTTCAACAGGGAAATCTCTCTGTATTACGTGATATTCACGTCAGTCAATAACGCAGTCGCAGGTCTCTTTTATTCTCACCCGTTTTCTCTGAACGCGGGTGAGACACTCGCGCAATGGAAATCACTATGGCGTCTTTAAATATTAAAAATACCGCGCTTATTCTTGCCAGCATGATTGTCGGTGGGGTTATTGCCGTCGGTATCTATCCTTATTTGTCATCAGCAAACGTCCCGACCGACAGTGGCCCCGATGCGCAAAAAGAAGCGCGTAAAGTCCTGTTCTGGTATGACCCGATGTATCCGAATACCCGTTTTGATAAGCCGGGTAAATCGCCGTTTATGGATATGGATCTGATCCCGAAATATGCCGATGAAGAGACCGCGAGCGACGCCGCCGCAGGGGTGCGAATCGATCCGACGCAAACCCAAAATCTGGGGCTAAAAACCGAGGCTGTACGTCGTGGACCGCTGCAGTATGCACAAACGTTCCCGGCCAACGTTAGCTATAACGAATATCAGTTTGTGATTGTGCAGGCCCGCTCAGCGGGATTTATCGAAAAAGTGTATCCGCTGACCGTTGGCGATAAAATTAAGCAAGGCGCGCCGCTGATTGATCTGACCATCCCCGACTGGGTTGAAGCGCAGAGCGAATATCTTCTGCTGCGCGAGACCGGCGGTACCGCCACTCAAGTCGACGGTATTCTCGAAAGATTGCGTCTGGCCGGGATGCCCGAACAGGACATCCAGCGCTTAAAATCGACGCGGAAAATTCAAACCCGCTTCACCCTGCGCGCGCCCATCGATGGGGTGATCACCGCCTTTGATTTGCGCACCGGCATGAACATTTCGAAAGATAACGTGGTAGCAAAAATTCAGGGCATGGATCCGGTGTGGGTCAGCGCATCGGTCCCGGAGTCTATCGCCTGGCTGATTAAAGACGCCTCGCAGTTTGCGATTACCGTACCCGCCTGGCCGGATAAAACATTCACCATCAGCAAGTGGAGTATTTTGCCGAGCGTGGATGCCACGACGCGTACCCTCCAGTTACGTTTGCAGGTCGAAAACCCTGACGAGGCACTCAAGCCGGGGATGAATGCTTACCTCAAGCTGAAAACACAAAGTGAGCCGATGCTGCTGATCCCGTCCAAAGCGCTGATTGATACGGGCAGCGAGCAGCGGGTGATCACCGTGGATAACGACGGACGCTTTGTGCCGAAGCAGGTTGCCGTATTCCATGAATCTCAGGGGCTAACGGCTATCAGCTCCGGTCTGACGGAAGGTGAGAAGGTGGTCTCCAGCGGCCTGTTCCTGATTGATTCCGAGGCGAATATCGCCGGGGCGTTGGACCGCATGCGCGCCCGGAAGAGTGGGACGCCAGACGCCGCGGCTATGCCCGCAATGCCGACCCCGGCGACCCATTCACACTGAGGATATAACACATGATTGAATGGATTATTCGCCGCTCAGTGGCTAACCGTTTTCTGGTGATGATGGGGGCGTTGTTCCTCAGTATTTGGGGAACATGGACCATTATCAACACCCCAGTAGATGCACTGCCGGATCTCTCAGATGTGCAGGTGATTATTAAAACCAGCTATCCGGGACAGGCGCCACAAATCGTTGAGAATCAGGTCACTTATCCTCTGACCACCACCATGTTGTCGGTGCCTGGCGCGAAAACGGTGCGCGGTTTCTCGCAGTTTGGTGACTCTTACGTGTATGTCATTTTTGAAGACGGCACCGACCCTTACTGGGCACGCTCCCGTGTACTGGAATATCTCAACCAGGTGCAGGGAAAACTGCCCGCAGGCGTCAGCGCGGAAATAGGGCCGGATGCCACCGGCGTCGGCTGGATCTTTGAATATGCGCTGGTGGACCGCAGCGGCAAACACGATTTGGCCGAACTGCGTTCTCTGCAGGACTGGTTTTTAAAGTATGAGTTGAAAACGATTCCCAATGTCGCAGAAGTGGCGGCGGTAGGCGGCGTGGTCAAAGAGTACCAGGTGGTTATCGACCCGATGAAGCTGACGCAATACGGTATCAGCCTGGCTGAGGTGAAATCGGCGCTGGATGCGTCTAACCAGGAGGCGGGTGGCTCATCCGTGGAGATGGCGGAAGCGGAATACATGGTGCGTGCCAGCGGGTATCTGCAAACCCTCGATGACTTCAATACTATTGTGCTGAAATCCGGGGCTGACGGTGTGCCGGTTTACCTGCGCGATGTTGCCCGCGTGCAAATTGGACCGGAAATGCGCCGTGGCATCGCCGAACTGAATGGTGAAGGTGAAGTGGCGGGCGGCGTGGTGATCCTGCGCTCGGGTAAAAATGCACGTGACGTAATCTCCACCGTCAAAGCCAAACTTGAGACGCTGAAAAGCAGCCTGCCGGAAGGCGTTGAGGTAGTTACAACATACGATCGCAGTCAGCTTATCGACCGCGCGATTGATAACCTGAGCTACAAGTTGCTGGAAGAGTTTATCGTTGTGGCGCTGGTGTGTGCGCTGTTCCTGTGGCATATCCGCTCGGCGCTGGTCGCCATTATTTCCCTGCCGCTAGGGCTGTGTATTGCGTTTATCGTGATGCATTTCCAGGGGCTGAACGCCAACATTATGTCGCTTGGCGGCATCGCCATTGCTGTAGGGGCGATGGTTGATGCCGCGATTGTGATGATTGAGAACGCGCATAAGCGGCTGGAAGAGTGGGCGCATCAGCATCCGGGAGAAAAGCTGGATAACGCCACGCGCTGGCAGGTGATCACCAACGCCTCGGTGGAAGTGGGACCGGCGCTATTCATCAGTTTGCTGATTATTACCCTGTCGTTTATCCCTATTTTCACCCTTGAGGGGCAGGAAGGGCGACTGTTTGGCCCGCTGGCGTTCACCAAAACCTATGCCATGGCTGGGGCCGCATTGCTGGCGATTGTGGTGATCCCAATCCTGATGGGATTCTGGATCCGCGGCACGATCCCGGCGGAAAGCAGTAACCCGCTTAACCGTTTTCTGATCCGCATTTATCATCCGCTGTTGCTGAAGGTGCTGCACTGGCCGAAGGCCACCCTGCTGGTGGCGGTGTTGTCGATCCTGACGGTTATTTTCCCGCTCAATAAAGTCGGCGGCGAGTTCTTACCGCAGATCAACGAAGGTGACCTGCTGTATATGCCCTCGACTCTGCCGGGGATCTCGGCGGCGCAGGCGGCGGATATGCTGCAAAAAACCGACAAGCTGATCATGACCGTGCCGGAAGTGGCACGGGTATTTGGTAAAACCGGTAAGGCCGAAACCGCCACCGATTCCGCGCCGCTGGAAATGGTTGAAACCACCATCCAGTTGAAACCGCAGGATCAGTGGCGTCCGGGGATGACGATGGACAAAATCATCGAGGAACTGGATAAAACGGTCCGGCTGCCGGGCCTGGCAAACCTGTGGGTACCGCCGATTCGTAACCGCATCGACATGCTGTCTACCGGGATCAAAAGTCCAATCGGGATTAAGGTCTCGGGTACCGTGCTGGCGGACATTGACGCCACGGCGGAGCAAATCGAAGAGGTGGCGAGGACCGTGCCGGGTGTCGCGTCTGCGCTGGCGGAACGTCTGGAAGGCGGGCGCTATCTCAGCGTCGATATTCAACGTGAAAAGGCCGCGCGTTATGGCATGACCGTAGGCGATGTACAGCTGTTTATTACCTCGGCGGTCGGCGGTGCGATGGTGGGCGAAACGGTGGAAGGGATTGCCCGCTATCCGATCAATCTTCGCTACCCGCAAAGCTATCGCGACAGTCCGGAAGCGTTACGGCAATTGCCGGTCCTGACGCCCATGAAGCAACAAATCACGCTGGCGGATGTGGCGGATGTGAAGGTTGTTTCAGGTCCGTCGATGTTGAAAACCGAGAACGCACGCCCGACCAGCTGGATCTACATCGATGCCCGCGATCGTGACATGGTCTCGGTGGTAAACGATCTGAAAAAAGCGATTGCCGAAAATGTCCAGCTAAAACCGGGGACCAGTGTGGCGTTTTCGGGCCAGTTTGAGCTGCTTGAACGCGCCAGCCATAAGCTCAAACTGATGGTGCCGATGACGCTGATGATCATCTTCGTGCTGCTGTATCTGGCTTTCCGTCGTTTTGGTGAAGCGTTGCTGATTATCACCAGCGTGCCGTTCGCACTGGTGGGTGGGATCTGGTTCCTCTACTGGATGGGGTTCCATATGTCGGTGGCGACCGGCACCGGATTCATTGCGCTGGCAGGTGTTGCCGCCGAGTTTGGCGTGGTGATGTTGATGTATTTGCGTCACGCCATTGAGGCGGAGCCCGCGCTGGAAAATCCGCAGACCTTTACGGTGGCTAAGCTGGATGAGGCGCTGTATCACGGGGCGGTGCTTCGCGTGCGCCCCAAAGCGATGACCGTGGCGGTGATTATTGCCGGCCTGCTGCCGATTTTATGGGGTACCGGGGCCGGGTCGGAGGTGATGAGTCGGATCGCCGCCCCGATGATTGGCGGTATGATCACCGCGCCGCTGCTGTCGCTGTTTATCATTCCGGCGGCGTATAAGCTGATGTGGCTGCACCGCCATCGTTCGCAGAAATAACGCCTGAATAGCGTTGCGCCGGAGAACGTAATACGGCGCAACGCTATTTTTCCAGCGCCTTGACCCGCTTTCTGTACTCACCCGGCGTGCAGCCGTATTCACGCAGAAAGACTTTGTGAAACGATGATTCGCTGGCATAGCCCACCGCCTCAGCAATTACGATCAACGGCCGTGAATCACGCGCTAACATCTGGGCGGCGAATTGCAGACGCAATGTGGTTAAGACCGCGAGCGGCGTGGAGTTTGAGACTTCACGAAACAGTTGCGCGAAGCTGGCCCGCGACATATGCGCGCGCTGCGCCAGCTCTTCGACAGTCCACGGATGAGCGGGCAACTCCAGCATCAGGTTAGCGATAACCCCCAGTTTGGGATGCAGCAGCAGATTCAACATGTTTTTACCTGGTGCGGCCCGTGTCAGCCACTCGCGTACAGCAAGGGTAAACAACGTGGCGCATTGCTGGCTGCATACCACCTCAGAACCTGGCAGCGTGCTCATTGATTCCCGTTGCAGCAGTTCAATCATGGCTCTCAGCCACTGACCAACAGGGCTATTTTCCTCGGGGGCCAGAATGAGCAATTCCGGCAGCGCGGTTAAAAAATAGCGTGAAGATGCCTGCAACCGTAGACTTCCGCAGACGAGATGCGTTTGTTCCTCGCCTGACTGGCACAGCCGGTGGGCGGAGTTTTGTGCCAGCATAACCACTGCGCCAGGATGCAGCGTGTAGGACGAGCCGTCCGGGAGATCAAGCTGAGCCGCACCCTGAGTTACCGTATGCCAGCGAATAACCGACAGCTCTCCCGCCGCATGTGGCAACTGCCAGTCTCTGCTCAACAAGCAGTTTTTATCAATAGACCCCTGCGGGTCATTAAGCGTTAATAATCGGCTAAGCGCGTCCATCAAGACTCCTGAACAATTTTATACCCTTAGGGAGATATCGCCATTATCGCTATAATTTTATATTAAATTAATACCATCAAATGGTTAGTTGGAAATATGGTTTGTGCTTTCACAAATTTGCATGGTTCACTTTAGACAATTTGACATAAATAAGCGCGTTATGGATACGCTGTTCATGTTCGTCAGTCCTTATACTTCGGGTTAACAAATGAACAGTGATTTTGCAAAGAGGCAGTATGAATCAGTATCAGGCGATCATTATTGGTTTTGGCAAAGCAGGTAAAACGCTGGCGGCGACGCTGGCAAAAGCAGACTGGAAGGTGGCGATTATTGAGCAGTCCAACACCATGTATGGCGGGACATGTATCAATATCGGCTGTATACCCACTAAAACACTGGTGCATGATGCCGAAATGCAGCATGACTTTGCCGCCGCAATGCAACGCAAAACAGACGTTGTTCGCTTTCTGCGTGATAAAAACTTCCATAACCTTGCCGGTCTGGACAATGTCGATGTGATTGAAGGGCGCGCTGAGTTTGTTGACAACCATACTGTGCGGGTCATCCAGGCGACCGGCACGCGTGAACTTCGCGGCGAGAAGATTTTCATTAATACCGGTGCGCAGTCGACGATGCCTGATATTAAAGGATTATCCAGCACACCTGGCGTATTCGACAGCACTGGATTGCTGAATCTGGCGCAGCGTCCTCAGCGGTTGGGGATTTTGGGCGGCGGGTACATTGGCGTGGAATTCGCGTCCATGTTTGCCAATTTTGGAAGCAAGGTCACTATCTTTGAAGCCGCGCCGCTATTTTTACCGCGTGAAGACCGGGATGTCGCTGATGCCATTGCCCGCATTTTGCGCGACAAAGGTGTCGAGCTGATTCTGAATGCCAATGTACACTCTGTATCGTCCCAGGACGGTGCGGTACAGATACAGATGCCAGAAGAGACGCATTCGGTGGACGCGCTACTGATCGCCTCGGGGCGTAAACCGGCAACGGAAGCACTGCAACTGAAAAATGCTGGCGTGGACGTCAACGATCGGGGCGGAATTATCGTGAATAGATATCTGCGCACCTCGGCAGATAATATCTGGGCCATGGGCGACGTGACTGGCGGATTGCAATTTACCTATATCTCGCTGGATGATTTTCGCATTGTGCGCGACAGTTTATTGGGAGAAGGGTTGCGCAACACCGGCGACCGCCAGAATGTGCCGTATTCCGTGTTTATGACACCGCCGCTTTCTCGCGTGGGGATGAGCGAAGAGCAGGCCAGAGCCAGCGGGCGGAGGTTCAGATCGTGACGTTACCCGTTACGGCGATCCCCCGGGCTCGGGTGATGGATGATACGCGCGGTATGCTCAAAGCCGTGGTTGATGTGAATACCCAACGGATATTAGGTGTCTCGCTATTGTGTGTAGATTCACATGAAATGATTAATATCGTTAAAACCGTTATGGATGCCGGATTACCCTATACCGTTTTACGTGACCAAATATTTACCCACCCGAGCATGAGCGAATCATTAAACGATCTATTCGCATTAGTTAAATAATAAAATGCTGTGTCTGCCTTTTTACCCCACCCGTGTGGGGCTTTTTTTATGCGTGTAGCACAGTACCTAAATAATACGTATGAACAGTTATTCTGGCGTTACGGATGGCAATAAATAGAATGTGTGAGTTTATTATATTAACACTGAATTGACTGGTTAATGGAAATAGAAATGAATATGTTGAAAGCAACTTTACTGATGACCTCTTTACTGACTGCACCTGTCACGTTTTCCGCGCTGGCGCAGTCGCCAACCGAAATTGCCCACGTTAGCGTGTCAGCCGTCTCAGCCGCGCCTTCTGTGATTGAGGAGGCCATTGCAAAACTGGCGCAGGAGAAACAGGCATCATCGTGGAAAATCACCTCAATGCGTATTGACAGCAGCACTTACGCTACGGCGATTTTGTACAAGTAAGGGCGGTTGGTATGGAAAAATATCTTCGCTTACTGGGCAAGGCCGATCGCATCGGATTAACCCTGATTCGCCTGAGCATCGCCATTGTGTTTATCTGGATTGGATTATTAAAATTCGTTCCATACGAAGCCGACAGTATTACGCCATTCGTGGCCAACAGTCCGCTAATGTCATTTTTTTATGAACATCCGCAAGAGTATCAGCAGCATTTGACGCATGAAGGGGAATTTAAACCGCAGGAGCGGGAATGGCAAGCAGCGAATAATACCTACAGCTTCTCTAATGGACTGGGCGTGGTTGAGATAATTATTGCCTTGTTGGTGCTGGCAAATCCGCTCAGCCGCAGGTTAGGATTAATCGGCGGGATTCTGGCATTCGCTACACCGATTGTCACCCTGTCCTTTTTAATCACCACGCCTGAAGCATGGGTTATGCCGCTAGGCGATCTGCACCACGGTTTCCCGTATTTATCGGGGGCCGGGCGGCTAGTGTTAAAAGATACATTAATGCTGGCGGGTGCAGTAATGATTATTGCGGATTCAGCTCGGACCCTCGTTAAGCAGCAGTACTGATTTTCTCACGTTGTACCCTCTGTAAGATAGTATGCCACTAGAGTTTAATACGGTAATTACCGGAGCCAGCATGATGCTGGCTTTTTTTGCCATAAGCTAAATTCGTTATCCCCAAACCCCTGCTGAAAACGTCTTGTTATTCTTTTTTGTTATGCTTGTTGCGCAACTTCGCGTGGTTTTAGACTTCACTTCAGCTAGAATTAACCCGTATCAAACGTTTTTACATATCAATAAAACATTAAAGATAGTTAAAAACTTAAATTTTTATCAACAGTTTGACATGGAATCCACTAAGGTAATTAAGCGCCAGGAGTGGATGCTGATTTCGTGTTTTTGTCTGCGAACAAGACCGGAACATTTCTTAAATATGGAAATAAGGGTTTGAGAATGAGCTTTGGATTAGCAAAGGACAACAAGTTTGAAATCATAGCGATCCTGCGCGAAGAGTTGCACAAGAAGACTAAACTGGAAGTCTTATGTGAAAACAACAGCGTTATCACACAGTTAGAAAAGATTGATTTCGAGCGCTTTGTGCTTTCTCCGCACAAAGACATCGTTCCTGAAAAGGTCCAATACTTCATCCTGCACAGTGATAGCGGGATTGTTAAATTTAGCGCCAGATACGAACAGGCGTCCGCAGGTGATGCGCAAGCAGGGTTGTCGTACCTTATCCCGGATATGATTTTCTTTGCGCAACAGCGACAAAATCAGCGTTTCTCCTTCCTCAAGGGCTATGATTTTTTCTGTTCTGGTCGTTACAAAAACGGCGAAAATTACTCACTGAAGATTAAAAATATTTCTCAGGGGGGCTGCGCATTAATCGTTAAGGATGTGAATGCACGATTCCTTTATAAAGATGCGGTTATTAAAGGTGCCACCCTGGATTTTGATGTGTTTGGCAGTTTACTGCTTGATCTCAAAGTGATTGATGTCGTCATGATCAATGAGTTTGATGATGATAATCAGTTGTACTCCTGCTACCAGATATCGTGCGAGTTTGACTATAAGAACCGTCGTGAAGAGGCGGAAGTCGAGAAAATAATCATCAAATTTTTAATGAGTAATAAGATTCGAAGTTTATAAGGAACGGTGAACAGGATGTTGATGTGCGGCACTGATAATTTTGTGGGCAGCGGTATGTTCGCCTATCTGACAAGTAAACATATCCCTATCAAAACATTCCCGTTTGAGGATATGTTGCAGCAATCATCATTGTGCCAACATCAAACAATGGTTTTTAATATCATTAACAATGAACAACCGTGTTCTGCAATTGTGCAGTTTTTGAATAAAAACCGATTTAAATTTTATAATAACGTTATTGTCATTGTCGCTGACAGTTTGGTGGCGAAATTATGTGTTGAGTTATTATATGTGGAAAAGACCATTGTCCTGACGGAAAAATCATCACTGCGTGATTTTGGACAACTGGCTACGCTGGCGGTTGGGAAATGGAATCCCCGACTGTATCGGTCGCAGAAAAGGCTCACGGAAAGAGAACAGCAGATCCTCAATCTGTTGGTAAGTGGTTATACTGCCAGAGAAATTTCTGAATTAGTCAGTTTGAATTATAAAACGATTCAAGCGCACAAGATGCGGGTCGTTACGAAACTGGGACTGGCCAATACCTCTGATTTAAATAAATTAATTATTAGGTTTACCCATAGCTTGTCTTTTTTACCCTGATCTGAATATTCTTTTCTGATGTGAAATACGTAAAAGTAGATACAATTTGGGAGTGATTTCGACTGGTTTTTGTTGTGGTGATGGGGGGGAAGGGGTGTGTTAGATTCCAGTGATGTGCTAACGGCGCTTGAAAAAGCATTCAATACCAGTCAGCTTTATATGGTTTATCAACCTATTTTTAACTTACAAACCCACACTATTAGTGGGTTTGAAGCGTTAATGCGTTGGAATAGCCCACAGATGGGCATGATCTCCCCTGATGTTTTTATTACGGTGCTGGAAAATAGCGGCAATATATTTTCCATAGAGGAGATGGTAAGCAACCCTCCATGGGACATTGCCGCCTCCTGGCCAGACCCTCTTTCTCTCTCTGTTAATATTTCTGCCCTTGAATTCTGCGATCCACTGCTCCCACAACGAGTCAGACAAAATCTCGCCGCCAGTGGACTGCCTGCTCATCGATGCCAAATAGAGATCACGGAAACGTCGCCGTTGTGCGACAGCCAGATAGTCGCTAAAAACATGACAGAACTGAAGGCGATTGGGGTGAAGCTGGCGCTTGATGATTTTGGTGCCGGGCACGCTAACCTTAATTATCTGCTGAAGTATCCGTTTGATACCTTAAAGATTGATAAAGAATTTGTTGCAGGCATTGAGCCCGATACCCGATCGGCAAAGATCGTTGAGGGTATTATTTCATTAGCGCACAATTTTGGCATTGAAGTGCTGGCTGAAGGGGTAGAAACCCATGCCCAGTTAGAACGTTTGACGCTGATTGGCTGCGATAAAATTCAGGGTTTTTTTATCTCTCCTCCGGTGATGGCCGAAGACATTCCCGCACTGTTAACCCAATTTAGCCGTTAATCACTCTCTCCCTGGGCTATAACGCCTTTTCCTGATAGAGGCGCACGCGCGTTATCCGGACAACCGCCGGACAACCGATGTTGATTCCCTCGCGCATAAAAAAGCCCTCTGTAATAACAGAGGGCTGGCTACGTTTACGTTAGATTAAAACGATTTCTTAAAGCCAATAGATGCATTCACCGGGGCTTCAATCTGCGACTTACTGCTGCCGTTGCTGAATTGCGTACCCAATTCACCGTAGACCTGCACATTCCGGTCAATAGACCAGCTCAGTCCGGCGGCGACTTCGGTGCTGGAGTACTGCTGTGACGATTCCAGCGTAGTGGTGGCAACCGCATTGCTAAACTGCGTCTTGTCTTTTGAACCCAGACCCTGCCAGACGTTCACCCGGCCGTAAGGCTGGAATTTGCCGTGGTTGGTATCATAGTCTGCGACCAGACGCACACCCAGACGCGCGGTAAACGAATCGGCGGTATCCATCTTGACCTTCGTTTGGGTGACGCCATCCAACGTACTGTCATCGAAGTTGCTGTACTGATAGATCAACTGCGCCTGAGGCTCCAGACTCCAGGCGCTGGCGCCTAAGCGGAATGACTTGCCCACTTCCGTTGAGGCCGTCAGCGTATTGCCTTTCACCGTGTGCGAGCCGTTATTTCCGGATGCCGACAGACGGGATTTATGGTTACCGTACTGCAGGACGTTGTCGACATACATTCCGTCATCCGAGAACCAAGTGGCATAACCGCCAACGTAAAACGCGTTGTCATCGATATTACCGCCTTTGCCATCGCTGCCAGTTTTGGTGCCTTTAACACTGCTGTCGATGTCGAGCACGCTGGCATACATCCCGGCTTTCCAGCTTTCATTGGCGTACATATCGACGCCGACCTGGATGCCCATGGTATGTGAATTGGTTTGTGTCCCTGTCGCATCATCCAGCTTGGTTTTGCCGGAGTAACCAATCATTCTGGCCCACGCGCGGTTATCTTCATCAATACCCGGTTTCACCTCGTCACCCATACGCTGGTGCATGTTACCCAGCAGGCTGATGTCACCCTGGCGAACGACGCTGGCGAGGCCGGAGTACAGCATGGTTTCCGGACGGTATTCGCTTCTCAGATACCAGTTTTCACCCTGACCTTGCGCGTTACCGGCGTGCAGTTGGTACTCAAATGCACCCGCAGCCATACGTTCAGCGGCAAGATGGAAGGCGTCTCGCGAGGTCTGCGCGGTGGTGGTGGCGCCAT
This sequence comes from Citrobacter sp. wls718, assembly GCF_005280945.1. NCBI lineage: Bacteria > Pseudomonadati > Pseudomonadota > Gammaproteobacteria > Enterobacterales > Enterobacteriaceae > Citrobacter > Citrobacter sp. wls718. The sequence goes on along the minus strand of NZ_SZWV01000094.1, from coordinate 91,347 downwards.
TCAGCGCGGTGACCACTTCGATGCCGTCACCCACGGTAGGCGCGCCGAGGCCGGAGCCGTTAACATCAAGCAACGTTTTCCCGCTGGCTTTACCGCCGTCGATAATCAGGCGATCGGCAATACCCGCGCCGCGACCATTCTGCGTGGCTGCCATGTTGATAGTGCCTTTCTCGCCGGTGTAGTCTCCTTTGACGGTTAAGGTTGTACCAATTTGCTGACCGATAAGCGACACATCGCCGCCGTTACTCAGCCCGGCTACCGTCTGGTTGTAGCCTTGGGTGTTAAGCGTAGTGTCCGCAACCACATAGTGGTGCGACGCCGCGCTCAGGGTGTTGGTATCACCCGCTTGCAGCACGCCGTGGGTAATCAGCGTTGCGCCGCTGTAGCTGTTTTTACCCTGCAACTCGGTGGTGCCGTTGCCGGTCTGGTGCAGTTGACCTTTGCCGCTGATATCACCGGTTAATGCCAGGGTATTAGCGCGATTGACGCTGAGTACGCCATTATCAACGATATCACCCTGAATGCTGCCGATATCGCCGCCGGTGCCGAGTTGTAATACGCCCTGGTTGATGGTGGTACCGCCGGTGTAGGTGTTATCCAGCGTCAGGGTGAGTGAACCTTTGCCGGTTTTAATCAACTGACCATGACCTTCGACTTCGGTCAGCAGGGATACATCGTGCCCGTTGGTGTCGAACGTCCCGCCACCGGATTCCAGCGTTACCTGACGTGCGGTATCGAACGCGTCGCCATATTTCAGCGTACCACCATTAAAGGTGATGCCAGTATCTGCTGCGCCAAGGTTGGTATCACCGGCTACCTGAAGCGTACCTGAAGTGATAGTGGTGCCACCGCTGTAGGTATTGTCGCCCGTGAGGATCAGCGTACCAAGATCGCCTTTATTCAGGCCGCCGGTGCCACGGATCACGCTGTCAATGGTGGCGGTGTAGTTAACGCCGTCTACCGTACCATCGCCAACGCGGATCAGCGTATTGGCGGTATCGGTGGTGATAGCCTCCCCGCCGACGCGATAGCCGTCGGTGGCGAACTGTGCACCGCTGATGATGACGTCGCCTTTGCTGTTATCGACCGTCACATTGCCTGCCTCGCCCTGGAAGACGGCAAACGCGGCATCGGTAAATGGCGCGTTCAGCGCGCCTTCTGGCGTGGATTCATCGGTGGTCCAGTTGTCATTCCCCTGGCTGGATTGCCAGATCCCGTCGCCACCGTTAATCACGCCGTTGTTTTTCAGGTTGCCGTTCTCACCGCCGGTGCCGTCCCAGAAGCGCAGCGTCAGCCCGGCATGGTTGACCAGGTTTACCTGATTTTTAACCGAGGTTTGTACATACAGGCTGTCCGCGGCTTCCGGTGCGTTAGCAATATCCATCACGTTATTGGTCAACGTGCCGGTATAGTTGATCACGCGATAAACCCCAACGTCAAAACTGCCGTTCGGTGAGGTCTCGATGTTGAGCTTGCCGTCAAGCGTCAGATCGCCGTTGACATCAATCAGATCGTTGAAAGCTCCGCCTGGGGTATAGGCCTGACCAAACTGATAATCCAGCTGTGCGTTATCGCTTAGCGTCAGCGAACCGGTGGTCAGTTTACCGACGCTGTTGATGGCCGCACCGGCGGTAATGTGACCGTTATCCTGCACATCCACCGCGCCGCCGATAATGCCGTTACCGCCGAGCGTAGCGCCGGTTTTCACCGTGACCTGGCCGGTTGCGGCAGACTGATTACCGTTGACCAGCAGCACGCCCTGGTCAACATCCGTGATGCCGGTCCAGGTGTTGTCGCCGGTCAGGGTCAGCGTACCGTCGCCGATTTTCACCAGGCTGCCGTCGTTGCCGCTGATAACGCCGCTGATAGTGTCAGCCAGATTTAGATTACCCAGCGACAGTTGCTTGTTACCCAGCTCGACATTACCCGCACCGGACAGTGAACCGATGGAGGTGGCGCTGTTGACTGCGCTGACATCCACCAGGCCGTCCGCCAGGTTTTTGACCACCGTATTTTCCGCCATCGCGTTATCAGCCGCGGTCATCAGGCCGCTGTTGTTTACCGTGGCATTGCCGCCGCTGGCGTTGTCTTCCAGTGCCAGGGTGTTGTCTTTCGCTACGTTGACCGTCGCGTTAGCGGCGGTGGCTTTATCGCGTAATACTGCTTTCGCTTTACCTGTCAGATTCAGGTTGGCGCTGGCGGCAGTGACGGTATCGGCCAGCGTTAACAGACTGTCGGCGATGTTCATGGTCAGCGATGTCAGGCTGGTGTCTGCACCATTGATATTCAGCGTTGCGCCGTTATTGACGTTAACAGTGCTGCTTTCATTGCTGCCGAACACCCGGTTTTGCTGACGTTAACCGTCACATTATGGCTATTCCCGGTCCCGGCAATTTCGGTTTCCCCTTGGTAGCTGTTGGCGCGGTCAAGCGTTAAGATGCTGCCCGCATCGCTTGAGCTACTGGTCACTTTCAGCTTGCCATCTCCGGTAATATCGCCGGTTGGGGTGAAATGGTGCGAATTGAGATCAAATACCGCCGCGTTAGCATTGGCGCCCAGCTCGATGGTACGGTTGCTGGTCAAATCAGCGCCCAGTTGCAGCGTGGAGGCGTTATTGATGACCAAATCCGTGCCACTCTGGCCGAGGTTGCTGTCGGCGGAGATTTGCAAGGTGCCGCCGTCAATGCGCGTACCGCCGCGATATTCGTTATCACCGCTGAGGATCAGACGGCCGAGGTCGGTTTTCACCAGCGTCAGCCGATCGCGGGCGCTGGCCTCGCGAAGGATAGATTCAATGGTCGCGGTATAGTTTTGTCCCGCGCCACCGGCCCCGACGCGCAGCAGCAGTTCACCGGTGCCCGGCGTTTGACCCGCATGAGTGGCCGTTTCGGTGGTGGCATAAGCGTTGAGCGCATCACCTTTCACGACATAGCCGTCGGCGTCAAACTGTGCTCCGGAGAAATTGACGTCACCTTTGGCGTCATCCACGGTGACGGTACCGCCTTTGGTGGTAAACACGGCGAAGGATTTCTGTGCCCACGGCGCGTTGCCCTCGCCGGTGGCCGTTGTCCAGTTGTTGTCGCCCTGATCGCCAATCGCCATCCATTTGCCATCGCCGCCGTCAATCTTGCTGTCGCCTTCAATGCCCGATTTACCGTGACTTTGGTTGACGGTTGCGCCGTCCCAGAATTGCAGCGTGACGCCGTTGGCGTTGACCAGGTTGACCTGTTTGTCGATAGAGGTCTGGACAAAAATGTTGCTCTTATCCTGACTGTCTGGCACCGCGCCCAGCTCCAGCGTCCGGTTATCCAGCGTGCCGCCGTAGTTATAAATACGGTACACACCCGGTCCAAAATTACCGCCCTGAGACGTGGTGACGTCCAGCGTCCCGTCCAGTTGCAGGTTGCCGGTGACAGTAATCAGGTCATTCAGCGCGCCACCCGGCGTATAAGCCTGACCCAGCTCGAAGGCGGAGGTGGTTTTGCTGCCCAGTTGCAGGCCGCCGTTAATGGTTAATGTTCCCGCACCGCCGTCACCCGCGCTGAGGGTCGAGGCGTCGTTCATCAGCACGTTGCCGCCGATAATACCGTTACCGCCAAGCGTGGACATGCCACTGACGGTGGTTGCACCCGTAGCCGCACTCTGATTACCGTTTACCAGCAGCGTACCGTGGGTGACGGTGGTGTCACCGGTATAGGTGTTTTTGCCCGCCAGGCGCGTAATGCCACCGCCGATTTGCTGCAGCGCGCCGATACCCGAAATCACGCCGCGGAGCAGCACATTATTGGCGCGATTAATCGCCAGTACGCCGTTGTCGAGGATGTTTGATACGGCGCTGACTTCGCCGGTATCGCCGCCGGAACCTAACTGCAGCGTCCCCGTTTGATCAATGGTGGTAGAACCGGTGTAGCTGTTATTGTTGGTAAAGACCGTGGTCCCGCCTGCCTTACGTTCAAATTTCCCGTCACCGCTGATGACGCCGTCGTAAATTTGCGCGGCTGACGTATCGCCCTGGGTATCAAAGATAACCCTGCTGCTGGTGCCCTGGGTTTTCACGTCATAATTGCCAATGGTCGCGGCGGTGCTGGTGGACTCGACGTGGTCGCCGGTACGCAGCGTTGCACCATCGTTTACGGCAATGGTTTTGCTCGCCAGACTCAGATTTTCAACGACGCGGACATCCGCGTTTGACCCGGTAATGGTCAGCGAGTCCCAGCCAGTGCCAATGTTGGTGCCGGTGGTCTGGTTATCGCTGTTCAGGCTGCCAATTTTTGCACTGTCGCCGTGGGTGTTGGTGAAGGTGAGGGCGTTGCCCGTACCCGCAGCGGTAATGATATGGCGCGTTTTATCCAGTGATACATCGCCGATCTTGGCCGTATTGTTACCGCCGGTGCCGGCGAAATTCACCTCGCCCGCAAAGGTGCCGCTTTGCCAGTTAAAGGTGTCCGTGCCTTCACCGGTGTTGATCACGCCGCTGGTGATACCTTTGCTGATATCAATGGTGTCATCGCCTTTACCAGACTGAATGGCTACGGCCGTGTCGTTGATGGCCTGCAGGGTGCCGGTGTTGGTGATTTCTTTATTTCTGTCACCGCTGGCATCAATCACCGGTGCGCTGGTGCTGGCAGAGATAATTTTGCCGCTATTGCTGACGGTGCTGACGTTCTTCGCGATGATCGCAGAACTGCCTGCGCTATCACGTACATTGATATCGGCATTGGTGGTGACTTTACCATCTGTGTTGGCGCGGATACCGCTACCTTCAGCCTTAAGGACCTCAATGGTATAGCCCTGACCTATGCTCAGGTCTCCCGTCGTTGCGTCGCCATTGCGTTGTTCAAAAGCGAAGCCAGTGCCGCTCCCGTTGACGTTGAGGATATTTCCGGCGCTGTCTTTATCGGTCATGGTGAGCGCCACGCTGGTGCGGATCCCCGCGCCATCGTTGGAGTCAATGGTCACGTTGCGCAGCAGGATATTGTTGTTGTTGGCATCGTTTTGAATGCCTGCGCCAGTTCCATCGGCGCGGATCATCACGCTTTGCGCGGACAGCGCACCGGCTTTATCGGCGAGGCGAATACCGTCAGCGGAACCGTTGGTGGTAATACTGTCACCGGAAATGCCATTAATCAGTAAACTGGCACCTTCAGTCAGTAGAACACCGGCAGTACCATCATCGACCAGGATTTGGCCCAGTTTATTAATCTGCGCACTGGCTCCCGAAGCCCGAACACCGATACCGTTACTGACATGCAGGGCATTGTCGGAATTGTTGGTGAAACGCCCGCCTTGCTGTACATCAACACCGATGCTGTCGGTGCTGGCTAGATCGATAATGGCGTTGGCACCAAGGGTCAGATTGCCGAGATTTCTTGCCACATAGGCAATAACCTCGTTACCGCCAGTTTCAGAGGTGATCTTCGCGTTTGAGGTGAGGGTAGTTTCAGTCGGGTTACCTTGCTCGTCGTCGCCATTCAACTGATGCGCCTGACCGTCAACAATCCCGGCAATGGTTCTTTCACCGGTTAAATTGATGGTGGTTTTATCGCTGATGTTACCTGTTGCGCCGCCTTCAATCAGCAGGGCTGCGGAATCGGAGCCTTTCAGGCTAAACGTGGCTTCGCCGGTGTCTACACTACTGCCTGCGCCGGTGGCGAGGACGCCGACGGAGTTTTTGCCGCTTAAGGTCAGGTCGAGATTGGAACTCGAATTATCTTTCGGGTTGGTCGTATTACCTGCAAGTTTTGCACCATTAGCGATACGAAAAATAGTGGTGTTAGCCTGACCGTTGTCATTCATCACCGCCTGACCAATGTTGGCGGTAGCCCCTTTGCCATACAGGTAATAACCAATCTGGTTGGTGCTGTTGAATAGTGGACTGCTCAGGGTGTCGACATTCGCGATGGCGTTATCACGCACGTGCACGCCGATGTTCCCGGCTTTGTTAAGTGTGATAGCGGAATCGACGTTGACCGTCGCCTGACCATTAACGCCACCCTCAGCCCAGATAGCGTAGTTACGGTTACCCACACTGCCGGTACCGTCTACCACAATAGAGCCTGAGTCGCTGGTGGTCACCAGGGCATTTTTTTTCGTCGCGCTGACGTGAATGCCGACGTTGTTGGTGCCATTGACGTTGATCTTGCCGTCATTGCGAATGATCTGACCATTTTCAGCGCCACTGTCACGAACAGTGATGCCGTAGTTCTTGATATTCCCTCCACGACCATCGCCATTGACCACAATATTGCCGGTATTCAGCACGTTGCCTGTCGCGTTGCCGATCAAGATCCCCGCAGCGTTGCGTATGCCGACGCCCAGCGTGATGAGCCCCTTATTGATGACCTCGCTGGCACTTTTGGTCATGATCCCGGCGCTTGGGCTGGAGCCGCCTGGCAGGGTGGCATCCAGGGACAGGTCATTGGCGTCGCGGCCAAGATAAATAGAGGCATTCTGCGCGTTGGTAAAGGTCGCGTTGTCGGCGACTTCTACGCCAAAGGCGGTGCCTTTACCAAAGGATGCGCTGTTTTTGCTCCCGTCGACGATATTGATAACGCCGTTATTCACGCCCTGTGCAGTGTTGGACAGTTGCATGCCAATGGCCAGCGTCAGCGAGGTATCAGGATCATCTTTACTCCAGGGATCGGCGGCAGAGGCGGTACCGAAGTTATCGGTGGTGATGGCCTGGTTGATGGTGCCGTTGTTGGTAATGGTGCTGGCGCCTTGCCCCTGCATGCCAAATGCGCCGTAGCTGCTGACCTTTTGATTGCCGTCTTTATCAATAAACAACCCGGAGTTGATGGTGCCGTGGTTGGTAGCAGTGGCGTCTTTCGCCAGCATGCCGATGGCCAGACTTTGCCCGCCGGAGGAACGCAATGCGTTCAGTTCGCCGAGGTTAGTGATAACCCCACCGTCAATGGCTTTCATTACGCCATTAATGCTGCCGTCAACGGCGATCATCGCACCTTGGTTCAGGGTGCCGGTAGTCCCAGCGCCGTTGGCATAGATGGCGTGCAGCTCACCACGCCCGGCGGTAGTGTTATTCGTATGCGACAGGCCGTCGGTCCAGACGTCATAATCCCAGGAGATAACGTCAGATTTTTTACCGGAACTAAGCACGTTTTCAATCAACTCGGCATACTTCGCTTGCGCAGCGGATACCGTCGTTATTTGGCTATTTTCGGCATCCAGCCACAGCTGGATCTGGCTGACTTTTTGTCCATCCGGTTTTTGTGCGGCGTCATCACTTTCGCCTAATAGCCAGCTATTGAACTCAGCCAGCTCAGCGGCCGTTGTAATCGAGATCGTTTTGGTACCTGTTTCGATAACCTCACCGGCATCGTTATAACCGTAAGCCATTAGCGTTACATCAGTGCCAAATACGGAGGTGGTTTGTGAACCGTTAAATGTTTCCGTTGGTACAACCGGGGCAGCGTTGAATTTTATGTAGTTATCGGACTGCCAGTTCACCTTGCTGTTGGCGCCCTGCGCTTGCAGCAGTGAGGAGTCCTTGGCCAGCAATTCGATGGTATTGGCCTTGTCACGTACGTAAAGCGTGTCGTTGCCAATATTCAGATTGGCGATGCCTCCGTTTGTCGCCAGAGCGATACCAAATTGCTTATAGACTTGCGTTTGCTGTGGATCATAAGTGTTCAACACCGCATCACCGATTTGTGATTCGGTGATAAAACCGGCTAATGCGCTGGTATCGAAGACTTTAATTGGCTCGGGTTCTCCCGGAAGCGCCGGATCAAAAACATCAAAGTCCGTGCTCTGCGAAGGTTTCGCCGATTGAGAATGAGTCAGGTATTCTGCCAGTTGCTCCACGGTGGAGATCGTTTTGACATTCTGATCGGGGCTGGTGGCTTTTAGGGTGATTTTTCCGTCTTGCAGCAGCTCTCTGATGGTGGTTGACTCCACAACGCCGCTTTGACCTGGGGCAATCGTTGGGATGGCGCCGCTGATGTTGAGCGCCTGACCGGTAGAGTTATCTTCATATAAGAAGCCATAATTATGAATTCCCTCATTTACCTCAGCTGAAATACCTCTCTGATAGTCAGTATAAATATTGTGCTCACCTGTATCGATAATCGGTGCCGCAGATGCCAGCATTGAAGCACCGCTTAATGCACTGGCCGCCAGTACCGCGACAGTTTTACGCGAACTGCTTTTTTTCTTGCCTTTGGTTAATTCAGAAACGACAACCCAGATACCGAGTACCGCGTTCCAAATAATGCTGTAAACTTTATTCATATATAACCCTTATCTGCATTTTATATTGCATGCGTTATTACGTTGAGTTGTTGGCTATGGTTGGCACGCGGGAGTGCTACCTGGCAGGTCGATTTTTAAAAATGGGGATGCCTTCCGGGTTTCGCGGAATAAAAGATGAACTGAAAGTGAGTCCCTTTTAAAAAATAATCGTTATGGTCGTCCTTAAATAAGTCAGTTACGGCTGGCTATAGTGCGAGATGGTGTACTTGAGCCGGGTATTGGTTTTGCCAAGCTTTCTGGCAATGTTGCTTTTGTACGCCCCAATGGTTTTTTCACTTTTTTGCGATGCGCCGGCGATTTGAGTCAGCGTCCAACCGCGGGCCAACATCATCATGACGTTAAATTCGTTTGCGGTTATTTTGTTATGTACTGCTTTGATAGTGCGTGATTTTTTTATTTGAGTGATAGAGGTGAATGCGTGCAAAAGTTGATCAAGAGAGTCGTCTTGATCGAGAAAATGCATGTTCATCCCGCAAACGGTTTGAAAAAGTGAAAAAGTGGCTTCATCGGCCAGAACGATAATCATCGTCGCAGGGCGTAAGGCCATGTTGCGGATAACTCTGGCATATTTTAAAAAATCAGAATTGCCAGGATTAATAATGATGCAATCCAATTTATGAGAATGTATGTTGACGGCAGAAAGCGTCTGAGAGGAGTGGTACGTGATATCCGTAAATAATGCTGAACCACGTAAAATTTCTCGCATGCCAAGCCACGGGTAAAGTGAGTCACCCAAAAATACAGCTTTAGACATAACGATCTCCTTGAAATTTTGATGCAAGCAATCGCCTCTTTTTTTATTAAAAAGAGTTCCTCGCGATGCGTGAAATGTTAATTAAAACGAATATCCCGTTCTGTGTTTTGAACGTATCCTTATTTATTTCGGTTTCAACAGATACTTTCTGTATTTATTAAAATCTTTAACTATTCTTAATGTTGATATTACACTTTGTTAAAATTTAAGATAAATCGTTTAAATCACCTCTGGGCAGATGATTGATAGATTTCGCTTATGAATCGAGAAAATTGCGGACTGGATAACCCTAAAGACACAGGGGATTCTGATAGGTGTGGCTAAGAAGGTCGCCAAAAAAGAGCGTAATTCAGTTGGATAGGGCTCATTTTTAGCACAATGAGAACGCTGTAAGATAATTCTTAACTTAAACCAGGCTGGCGCGGAGGGTGTATAGGGGAGGGATGAAAATATTGCCATATTCAAATTTATTTACGTCTTCATTTTGTTTTATGGTGTTATGTGCTTTGATTTTATAAATTTCAAGGATTTAATTCTAAAATTGTCTTTTTGTGCTTAATTTGAAAATCACACGAAAGAATAGCGGTTCGCTTGTTTTTTGTACGTCGTCGGCTTATCCGGCCAGCAGTTCTTGCTCGACCTGGCGTACCTGATCTTCCAGCGTATTGCGGATCTCGGTTAACGCCCGTTGTTGGTCGGCAAAGTAGGCTTCCTTATCTGTCACAGAGGCGGCGAGGCGCCAGGCGTTCTCAGCTTCCAGTTCGCTAATTTCATTGAGCAAGCTGCTAATTTGCTCTCTGAGCTGCTGTATCTTGCGGCGTAAATGTTGCAGATCGTTAAGGCGGTCGCTTGCCATCATCGGTTCGAGACCGTTTTGCAACTGGGTAAGCAGCGTACGAACGGCGGCCAGATCGGCATTTTGTCGCGCCTGATTCAACTGTACCATCATCTGGTGCGCTTTATCTTTCAGGTCATCCGCAACCACGTCCGGGTGGCACAGGCGACTGGCCTGCCGCCACAAGCGTTTTAGTTCATTGCGCTCATCATGAGAAAGTGTCCGTTCGCGGTTATAACGATGCTGCGCGTCCTGCTGTTGCTCCTGATATTCATCATATTCGTGGCGGGCTTCTTCCTGCGCCTGGCGGGTGGCGCTGTCATCCTGGCGGGAAAAGTCGTTTTCCAGTTCGCGAATTTCCGCCAGCAGGGCGGTGATAAGCTCTGTTTGCTGCTGAATGCGCTGCCGGGTTTCCACTGATTCGCGCGAGTCTGAACGTTGGCTCATCCACTGCTGTTTGAGCTGCGCCAGTTGATCGACCGCCTGAGAAATAAAGTGCTGACAGGACTGATAATCTTTTTCCCGGCGTTTGCGCTCAGCGTCCTGCTTACGTTGCGCACTGGCGGCCAGATGTTTACGCAACTCGAGAATACGACTCATCAGTGGCCCAAGGTGCTGATGATACAAGTCGTTGAAGTCATCAAGGATTTGAATGCGTGCATTGCGTTTATCAATTAAGTCGCGCAACTGTGTTTCAAGTGCTTTTAGCTCAAGTTTGCTGGCAGCGATGCCGGGATCTTGCCACGTTGATACCGCTCGCTGTGATTGCAGCCAGCCGGTGATTTCATGCAGGGCATCGCTGAAGCGTCGTGCTTCAAGCGCCTGAACGATCGTCTTCGGTACGTCCGTCAACGTGTCATTTTTCAAATGCACTAGTTGCTGGAAAATGATCTCATCATCTTCCAGTTCGATGGCACTTTTGATGATTTCAAGACGTTTAATGATCTTATTCATGACGGTCGCTGCCCGGCGTGGCTTAAAGCGCGTGACAGGAACCTGACCTGGGGAACGCGTTTAAAAATGTTGAAAAAACAGTAAGGTGCATTTTGTGGCCTGCGGTGCCTTTTCGTCCAGAATAATTCACGGTAATTATAAGAAAGAGGAGGTAGCGCGCGTCAGTCGCACTCTTCAAACCTCCGTTTCATCTTTTTTATTCACGAGCTAATTATTCTTGATTCAATAAGGATAATGCGTATAGTTCTCATTCTCTTTTGTTATTAACCATTTCCGTACACTCTGGTAAGGATCCCCGCAATGAAAAAAACAACATCCGCTCTGGCATTGCTGATTGCCGCAGCGCTAAGTGGCTGTGCCGCACATTCAACGCCAGCCAGTCGTACGGCGGTACAGGAAAAAAGCGGTGACGCCAGCTGCTACTGATGTCCAGCAGCGTGCGTTGGCTGATGGTCTGTATGAAATGGCGCTGAGTCCGGCGGGCGATGCGCTGTATGTTGCCAGTGCGGAAGGATTTAAAGATGTCCAGGGCGGGGTGGTTTACAAACTGGATCCGAAAACGCTCAAGACTCTCGGTCTAAGCCATACCGATATGAAAAACTTTGGTATGGCGCTCTCGCCAGACGGTAAAACGGTGTACGTTACTAACTCACTGGACGGCGGCCTGAGCGCCCTGAATACCGCCGATGGTAAAGTGAAAAATCGTGTACTGTTCCCGGAACGTAATGCCGAAGGTTTCCCGTACGGTGCGCGCCAGGTGCTGCTGCATAATGGCCTGCTCTATATTGGCGCGGTGGCTGACCCGGCGGTAATTTGGGTGGTGGATGCCGAAACCCTGAAGCTGAAAACCCGTATCAAAAACACCGGTAAATGGATGACCGGTCTGCATTACTCTGACGTCACTCAGCGTATTTATGCCGCCAATGGCGGTGGCGAAATACTGGTGATCAACCCGCGTAATCAGCGTATAGAGAAACGCTGGAAGCCGCTGGGTGAGAAACCTGCGCTGTTGCTGAATATGGCAGAAGACGCGCAAACGGGCCGTTTGTTTGTCACCGATAACTCGCAAGCGAAAACGACTCTGGTGCTGGATATCCACACCGGTAAATTGCTCAAGCAACTCGATGTTGGCGATTCGTTAGCGGTGAAATTCAATGCAAAGCGCAACGAAATCTATATTACCCAGCGCGATGCCGGGAAACTACTTAGCCTGAATGCAACCGACTACAGCGTGAAGAAAAGCTGGGATCTGCCGCCGAACCCGAATAGCCTGCTGCTCTCTGCGGATGGGCAAACGCTGTTTGTTACTGTGAAGCAGAAATTCAATAAAGACCACTCCACGGATGCACCCGATAACGTGGTGCGTATTGATCTGAATAAATAACAACAACGCGTTGGCTTCCGCTAACGCCCGTTGATTGGTGACTTTTTTCCTGCGCCTCGGTGCGTTGGGCAAGGATGCCCGGCGTATCCAAACGATTGCGCCTTGCGACAACCAGGTTGAAATGTTAAAAGAAGCCCCTTCAATATAAACGACACAGGGGTAGGGCGTGAAAAACGCGTCATCTGCATCCGACACCAGCGTGTCCGATGCCGCATCAACGAGTGAGCCGACGCTTCAGCGGGGGTTGCAAAACCGCCATATTCAGTTAATTGCGCTGGGCGGCGCAATTGGTACGGGTCTGTTTCTGGGCATTGGCCCGGCGATTCAAATGGCAGGACCGGCGGTGCTGTTGGGCTATGGCGTAGCCGGGATCATCGCGTTTCTGATCATGCGCCAACTGGGCGAAATGGTGGTTGAAGAACCCGTTTCCGGATCGTTTGCCCACTTTGCCTATAAATACTGGGGACCGTTTGCCGGTTTTCTGTCTGGCTGGAACTACTGGGTGATGTTTGTATTGGTCGGCATGGCTGAACTGACGGCGGCTGGGATCTACATGCAATACTGGCTTCCCGATGTGCCTACCTGGATTTGGGCCGCCGTATTCTTCGTGATCATCAATGCCATCAACCTGGTCAACGTGCGACTGTATGGCGAAACCGAGTTCTGGTTTGCACTGATCAAAGTGCTGGCGATTATTGGCATGATTGGCTTCGGCGTCTGGATGTTGTTTTCTGGTCACGGTGGCGAACAGGCAAGTATCGATAACCTCTGGCGCTATAACGGCTTTTTTGCCACCGGCTGGAACGGGCTGATCCTCTCGCTGGCGGTGATCATGTTCTCCTTTGGTGGGCTGGAACTGATCGGTATTACTGCGGCAGAAGCGCAGGATCCGCAAAAAAGTATTCCGAAAGCGGTAAACCAGGTGGTGTATCGTATTCTGCTGTTTTACATCGGTTCACTGGTGGTGCTGCTGGCGCTATACCCGTGGGTTGAAGTGAAATCAAACAGCAGCCCATTTGTGATGATTTTCCATAATCTTGACAGCAACGTGGTGGCTTCCGCGCTGAACTTCGTTATTTTGGTGGCTTCTCTGTCGGTGTATAACAGCGGCGTGTACTCCAACAGCCGCATGCTGTTTGGCCTCTCCGTGCAGGGCAATGCGCCGAAGTTCTTGACCCGCGTCAGCCGTCGCGGCGTACCGGTTAACTCTTTGGTGCTTTCCGGGGCGATCACTTCGCTGGTGGTGCTGATCAACTACGCGCTGCCGCAAAAGGCCTTCAGCCTGCTGATGGCGCTGGTCGTGGCGACGCTGCTGTTGAACTGGATCATGATTTGCCTGGCGCACCTGCGCTTTCGCGCGGCAATGCGTCGCAAAGGGCGTGACACTCAGTTTAAAGCGCTGCTGTACCCGGCCGGAAACTACCTGTGTATTGCGTTCCTCGGCATGATTCTGGTGCTGATGTGCACCATGGATGAGATGCGTCTGTCGGCGATGCTGCTACCGGCATGGATCCTGTTCCTGTTTGTGGCCTTCAAACTGCTGCGCCGTAAAGCCCGCTAATCCCTTACCGATCTCATCCTTTGCGATGAGATCGGTCACTCCCTGAACTTTATCGTGATTGATCTCCCAGTTCTGTTCTTACTGACAGGATCTTTATTTTGTAATCGATTACTTTTCATTTGAACCTATTTGTAATCGATTACTTTTTTAAGGGTGGGGCAAAAAATGGTGTCGACAACCGAGAGTAGTGGAAAACAGAGCGTACAGTACCGGCTGCTGGTGCCGCGGCTGTCGCTGATGATGTTCTTACAGTTCTTTATCTGGGGAAGTTGGTCCGTCACGCTGGGGCTGGTGATGAGCCAGCACAACATGTCGCTGCTGATTGGCGATGCGTTTTCCGCCGGACCGATAGCCTCAATCTTGTCGCCGTTTGTCTTAGGTATGCTGGTGGATCGCTTTTTCGCCTCGCAAAAAGTGATGGCGGTGATGCACCTCGCCGGGGCGGCGATCCTGTGGTTTGTGCCGCAGGCGCTGGTAGCGCAAAACGGTGCGCTGCTGATTGGCCTGCTGTTTGGCTACACGCTGTGCTACATGCCGACGCTGGCGCTGACCAATAATATTGCGTTTCACAGCCTGTCGGATAAAGACAAAACCTTCCCGGTAGTGCGGGTATTTGGCACCATTGGCTGGATTGTTGCGGGGATCTTTATCGGCGTGACCGGTATTTCGGATACCACCGGCATCTTTACGCTGGCGGCGGTTATCTCTGTGATTCTGGCGCTCTACAGCCTGACGCTGCCAAACACCCCTGCGCCCGCGAAAGGGTTGCCGGTAAAAGTCCGCGATCTGTTTTGCGCTGATGCTTTCGCCTTACTCAAAACCCGTCACTTCTTCGTCTTCTCACTCTGCGCTACGTTAATCTCGGTACCACTGGGGACCTACTACGCGTACACCGCATCGTTTCTGGCGGATGCGGGCGTTGGGGATGTCAGTACCGCGATGTCGTTCGGTCAGATGTCCGAAATCTTCTTCATGCTGGTGATCCCATTCCTGTTCAGACGGTTGGGCGTGAAATACATGTTACTGATCGGCATGTGTGCCTGGTTTGTGCGTTACGCCTTCTTTGCGCTGGGCATCAGCGAAGAAGGGCGCATCCTGCTGTATCTCGGTATTTTGCTGCACGGGGTGTGTTACGACTTCTTCTTTGTGGTCGGCTTTATCTACACCGACCGTATTGCCGGGGAAAAGGTGAAAGGTCAGGCGCAAAGCATGATCGTAATGTTCACCTACGGGATCGGCATGCTGCTGGGCTCGCAAATTTCCGGTGCGCTGTATAACCGTCTGGTGGCGGGGCAGGCAGTACCTGAGTCATGGATCCCGTTCTGGTGGATCCCGGCGGTTGCAGCGGCGGTGATTGCCGTGATTTTCCTTTTCTCTTTCAAGTATGACGAGAAAGAGCAGGCGTAATATTCAGGAGGGGTTATGAGAACCATTAAGGGACCGGGGATTTTTCTGGCGCAGTTTATCGGCGGGCAATCCCCGTTCAATACCCTGGACGGGCTGGCGCAGTGGGCAGCGGGTCTGGGCTACAAAGCCATACAGATGCCGTGTAATCATGCGTCGCTGTTCGATGTTGAACAGGCCGCTGTTAGCCAGACTTACTGCGATGATATTCGCGGAATGCTGGCGCAGCACGGACTGACGATCAGCGAATTATCCACCCATCTCGAAGGCCAACTGGTTGCCGTTCATCCCACCTACGATGACGCTTTTGATGGTTTTGCGCCGCAGGCGGTACGCGGCAATTCACAGGCCCGACAGGCGTGGGCGACGCGGACGTTACACCAGGCTGCGGCAGCCTCGCAAAAACTGGGGTTGACGGCGCACGCCACGTTTTCCGGATCGCTGGCGTGGCCCTATTTTTACCCCTGGCCGCCGCATAATGCGCAGCGTTTTGCCGAGGCATTTCAGGAACTGGCTGACCGTTGGCGGCCGATTCTCGACGGTTTTGATGAGCAGGGGGTTGATGTCTGTTTTGAAATTCATCCCGGCGAAGATCTGCACGATGGCATCACGTTCGAGCGTTTTCTTGCGCTGGTGGATAATCATCCGCGCTGCAATATGCTCTACGATCCCAGCCATCTGCTGTTGCAGCAGATGGACTATCTCGGATTCATCGACGCCTATCACTCGCGCATAAAAGCGTTTCATGTCAAGGATGCGGAGTATCGAGCCAGCAGCCGCAGCGGCGTCTACGGCGGTTACCAGCCGTGGATCGACCGTGCTGGACGCTTCCGCTCATTAGGCGACGGGCAGGTTGATTTCAAAACGATTTTCAGCAAGCTCACACAATATGATTATCCCGGCTGGGCGGTACTGGAGTGGGAATGCTGCCTGAAAGACGCAGAAACCGGCGCCCGCGAAGGCCGTGAGTTTATTCAGCGGCATATTATTCCGGTTTCATCCCACGCATTTGATGATTTCGCCGCAGGCGATGAGGTACGCAAATGATCCAGGTTGGCATTATTGGCAGCGGGTTTATTGGGCCTGCGCATATTGAGGCGCTGCGTCGACTGGGGAATGTGCAGGTGGTGGCACTCTGCGACAGTTCGCTGACGGTGGCTCAGGCGCGGGCCAGTGTGCTACAGGTGCCTCATGCATATGGCAGTGTGGAAGCGCTGTTGGCGCACCCGGGGCTACAGGTGGTCCACAACTGTACGCCGAATCATCTGCATGCCGACATCAACCGGCAGATACTGCGTGCTGGACTGCACGTATTTTCTGAAAAACCGCTGTGCATGGCCCCCGAAGAGGCCCATGAACTGGTGACGCTGGCGGAGCAGGCGGGGGTCGTGCACGGCGTGAGTTTTGTCTATCGCCAGTTTGCGATGGTGCAGCAGGCGGCCAGCATGGTACGCAATGGCAGCGTTGGACGTCTGTTTGCCGTGCAGGGCAGCTATTTACAGGACTGGATGCTGCTGGAGACCGACTACAACTGGCGGGTTGATGCGGCGTTGGGCGGCGGCTCGCGGGCGGTGGCCGATATTGGCTCGCACTGGTGCGACACGGTGCAGTTTGTCACCGGTAAACGCATTGTTGAGGTGATGGCCGATCTCGCGATCGTCTGGCCCACGCGGAAAGCGGACGTGGCCGGTGGTGCGACGTTTAATTCGCAGACGGTTGGTCGGCAGTTGGAGGATAAACCGGTGACCACCGAAGACCGCGGGTCGGTGCTGGTGCGGTTTGACGACGGCAGCAAAGGCTGCTTTAGCGTCTCGCAGGTTAGCGCCGGGCGCAAAAACCATCTGAGCTTTGAGATTAGCGGCAGCCAGTGCGCGTTGAGTTGGGATCAGGAAACGCCGCAGCAACTGTGGGTGGGCCACCGCCAACAGGCGAACCAGATCCTGACGGACGATCCGGGGCTAATGAATGCCGATGTCGCCGCCAGCGCGCATTTCCCCGGTGGGCATATTGAGGGCTGGCCGGATGCGTTTAAAAATATGATGCTGCAGTTCTATCAGGCCGTACAGACAGGCCAAATGCCCGCGCCACAGGCCCGACGTTTTGCCTCGTTCAAGGATGGTGCAGACGTGATGTACATCATTGATGCGATTATAAAAAGCCATCAACAGCAGCGCTGGGTGTCGGTACAGCGTTAAACCGGTCCGGTTCGCCGGGCGGTGATTTTATGGTAGCCTCAGCACAAAGCGTAAAACGCAGGATGTGTCGTCGTTATGTCTATTCAAAAAATCGCCCAGCTTGCCGGTGTGTCGGTAGCGACGGTATCACGTGTGCTGAATAACAGTGAGTCCGTCAAGGCTAAAAACCGCGAACGTGTGCTGCAGGCTATTAAGGAAAGTAATTACCAGCCCAACCTGCTGGCTCGTCAATTGCGCACGGCGCGAAGCTCGATGATCCTCGTGATGGTCTCCAACATTGCCAACCCATTTTGTGCCGAGGTGGTGAAAGGTATTGAGGAGGAGGCGGAGAAAAATGGTTATCGCATTCTGCTGTGTAATTCTGGTTCCGATACAGCGCGTTCGAAGTCAGCGCTGAAGCTGCTGTCAGGTAAAATTGTTGACGGCATCATCACCATGGATGCCTTCTCAAAATTACCGGAACTGACCACCCTGATTGGCGATGCTCCGTGGGTGCAGTGTGCGGAATATGCCGATAAAGGTGCGGTTTCCTGTGTGGGCATTAACGATGTAGACGCCGCGCAGTCGGTGATATCGCATCTGGTAGACAAGGGCTATCGGCGTATTGCGCTGATCAACCATGACCTGAGCTATAAATACGCCCGTTTGCGTGAACGCGGCTACAAGGCGGCGCTGCATGCGTTATCGCTGGAGTATCAGGCGGTGGAGTACGCCCGTGAATTAAGTTCCAGCGCCGGGATCGCGGCGATGGAAAACCTGCTGGCGGCGGGGGTGAAACCCGACGCGGTGTTTGCGGTATCGGACACGCTGGCAGCCGGTGCGATGCGTGCTATTAGCAACGCCGGGTTACAGATCCCGCAGGATATCGCCGTGGTGGGCTTTGACGGTACGGAATTGGCTGAAATGGTCTCCCCACAGCTTTCAACTATTGAGCAACCTTCGCGTGATATTGGCCGCAAGGCGGTGGGGTTATTACTGAATAAAATCGATAACCCCGATGCCCCAACAGAAAGGGTGATGATGGACTGGCGCTATATTGCGCGCGCCAGTAGCTAAAGATTAACGCTGAAACGCCCCTGACAGGGCGCGAATATCATTCCCGGTCGGCGACTGATGAATACGTAATCCGAACTCTTCGACCACAGCAAAAATATGGTCGAAGATGTCAGCCTGAATACTTTCATATTCCAGCCACACCACTGTATTAGTAAAAGCATAAATCTCAATCGGCAACCCGTGGTCGTCCGGAGCTAACTGGCGCACCATTAACGTCATATCTTTGCGAATGCGCGGATGGTGACGTAAATATTCGTTCAGGTAGGCGCGAAACGTCCCGATATTGGTCATCCGGCGATGATTCAAGACGGATTCAGGCGCATCTAATTGCTGGTTCCACTCGTTAATTTCCTGAAGGCGCGTGGTCAAATACGGTTTCAGCAGATGCGCTTTATGCAATCGCTGGCGCTCATCTTCATCGAGAAAACGAATGCTGGTGGCATCGATGCTGATACTGCGCTTAATTCGCCGACCGCCGGACGCTGACATGCCGCTCCAGTTTTTAAACGAGTCAGAGACCAGCGACCAGGTGGGAATGGTGGTGATGGTATTATCCCAGTTGCGTACTTTGACGGTGGTTAAACCAATATCGATCACCGCACCATCTGCGCCGTATTTCGGCATTTCCAGCCAGTCGCCCAGTTTGAGCATATCGTTGGCCGAAAGCTGTATTCCGGCTACCAGACCGAGGATCGGGTCTTTAAACACCAGCATTAAGACCGCCGCCATGGCACCCAGACCGCTTATCAGGATGGCGGGTGATTGACCAATCAGCAGCGAAATCATCAGAATGCCGACGAGAATCGCGCCGATTAACTTGATGCCCTGAAAGATGCCTTTCAGCGGCAACTGCGAGGCGGCGGGGAGTTTTTGCGACAGATTAAGAATAACGTCGAGCAGAGAAAAGACCGACAGCAGGGCGTACATCATGATCCACAGCTGGGCGCAGGTGACTAATATCTCTGCGGCTTCGCTGCCTTTTTGTAGCCAGAGCGCGGCCTGTATATTGACGATGATACCTTGCAGCGTAAACGCCAGGCGGTGAAATAGCTTGTTCTGCGTGATGATTTGCAGCCACAGGCGGGAGCTGGCGTTGGCGCGTTTTTCAAATGCGCGTAGTACCACCCAGTGCAAAATAACGTGAACAATAATGGCGGTGATAAAAATAATGCCAAAAATCATCACCAGCGAAGTGGTGTGATTCATTTCAATGCCGAGGTCTTCTACCTGAGATATCAATTCCTGCATAACGTCTCCTTAATAAACAGCGGTCTATGATGACCGCTGTGTGGAGGTTATGCAAATGTGAGGATCAGACTTCCGTCAGGGTAGTTTCCTGCGGCAGACGTGATTTTGGCAGCGCGGCGTTGAAGTCTTCTACGCTGTGGTGGCCCACCGGGACGATAACCACGCTGGTGAATCCTTTATCTTGCAGACCAAATTCTGCATCGAGAACCGCGGCATCAAAGCCTTCGATGGGTACCGCATCGAGATCCATTGCCGCCACGCCTAACAGGAAGTTACCGACGTTCAGGTACACCTGTTTTGCCATCCAGTGCGCATCATCTTTGAGCTCTTTGCGGTGCAGATCGGCAAAGAAGGTTCGGCCTTTGTGGTTGGCGGCTTTGGCTTCCGGCGTGGCGAAACGACCATCGACTTCTTCTTGATCCACTACACGTTCCAGCCAAGCATCGTCCATCGCTGTTTTGGCGCAGAACACCACGACGTGGGACGCATCGAGGATTTTACGTTCGTTGAACACAAAACCGCCGGCGGCGGCTTTGGCTACGCGCGCTTTGCCTTCGTCAGTGCTGGCCACGATAAAATGCCACGGCTGCGAGTTGGTGCTGGACGGACTGAACTGCAGCAGCGTTTTTAATTTTTCTGCCTGCTCAGCGGTCAGTTTTTTGGTCGGATCGAATGCCTTGGTGGAGTAGCGTTTTAAGGCGACAGAAACAATATCCATAAAAACTCCTGGTCGTTTTTCTTACCCTGCGGGTGCGTTTTGTTTCAGCAGGGTACAGGGAAAGCGGCAAAAAGATAAGACAGAAAAAGGCATAAACACTTATCGGGGTTAGCGATAAATCAGACGGGACGCAGGCGTTTTTGATCCCGCTTAGGCAGACCGTCCACCACCCGATGCCACGAGTCATTCACCAGGTCTGCCAGTAAGGACTCGGTAATATCGTCACCGGGATAAACTGAAATCCAGTGCTTTTTATTCATGTGGTAACCGGGTTCGATACTGGGGTAGATCTGCTGATTGAGCAGCGACTTTTGCGGGTCTGACTTCAGGTTGACCAGCGGGCGTCCGTGATGCTCTGAGACCAGCATAAAAATCTTGCCGCCGACCTTAAAGACATCGTATTCCGGGCCAAACGGCCAGCAGTGTTCGGTAAACGGCAGTTCAAGCGCAAGGCGTTTTGCGCACGCATGTAATGTCTGGCCGTCCATTATTTTTCCTCGCGGGTGAGGGCGCGCCACATGGTTTCAAATCCCATGGCAATGTATTCATCGGCGCGGGCAGGGGTGCGGGTAGCAAATTCCATTGTGGTTTCAGCCAGTGACAGAAAAAACGCGTCACCAAAGGCGCGATACTCGTCGGACATAAACTCCGGGCGCACCGAGCGATGACAAAAATCACGCAGTTCGGGGAACATATCCTCAGCCCGTTGCTCGGTTTCTTTGGTGATTTTCTCGCTGACGGCAAGCTGACGGATGGCGCGATGTCCGGCGGTGTGATGCAGGCCCCAGCTAATGTAGCTATTCCAGATGAAGTGAATCATGGTTTTGGCATCGGTCACTGAACGGTCCAGGTTAGCCATCATTGACTGGCACATATCGTGCTTTAAATGGAGGTAAAGTTCGTTGATGAGGTCATCTTTTGTCGCGAAATAGCGAAACAAAGTTCCCTCAGCAACGCCTGCATTGCGGGCAATGACGGCGGTAGAGGCCGCAATGCCGGACTGCGCAAATGCTATGGTTGCTGCTTCCAGTAATGCCAATTTTTTATCTTCACTCTTCGGACGAGCCACTACACTTTACCCTTAAGCCTGTTAAAAACACGATTGAATCACGGCCTTCGCAGCACCGCAACGGTGAATGTCAAAGATTGAAAATCATCTTGACGGCGAACTTGCGATTTCTATAATGAGTGCTTACTCACTCATAATCAAGAGTCAGTCGCGCAAACCAGCGGAAAGGGGCGTGTTTAAGGTCAGGATATGAGGCGTCTCACCGTTTGTGTGGTTGTTATTATGCTCATTGCTGCAGCTGCAAGTTTACCGTTTGTACTCAATGCCGGATTCGGTCAGGCGCCGCAAGGGGCACAACTGAGTGAGGTTGAACAGTCACCACACTACCGTGACGGACAGTTTCATAATCAGGTGCCCACGCTGGGTTACACCGGCAACAAAAGCATGCTGGCAGCCTGGTGGGAATTTCTGGTCGCGAAGCGCGAAAATGCCCGCCCTGCGCAACCATTGCCGCTGGCGGCAACCGAACTCGCGCGTCTGTCACCGCAGCAGGATACTCTCGTCTGGCTGGGTCATTCCTCGTGGTATTTGCAGCTGGCGGGTCAACGCATTCTGATCGACCCGGTATTGAGCAACTACGCTGCGCCGTTTTCATTTCTGAATAAAGCCTTTGCCGGGGAGTATCCGTGGACGGCTCAAAACATGCCCGAAATCGATCTGCTTATCATCTCGCACGACCACTATGACCATCTGGATCTTGCCACCATAAAGGCGTTGATGCCGAAGATTAAGCGGGTGATTACGCCGCTTGGCGTCGGGTCGCATCTGCGGTACTGGGGAATGAGCAGCGAGATAATTGAAGAACGAGACTGGAATCAGTCCGTCAGGGTGACGGACTCACTGATTGTGCATGTCCTGCCGGCGCGGCATTTTTCAGGGCGCGGTATCAAGCGTAACCAGACCCTGTGGGCCAGCTTTATGTTGGAAACACCAGAGCAAAATATTTATTACAGTGGAGACTCCGGCTACGGGCCGCATTTTAAAGCGATTGGCGAACAGTTCGGCACGGTCGATGTGGCGATTATGGAGAACGGTCAATATGACCAGGACTGGAAGTTCATTCATATGATGCCGGAAGAGACCGCGCAGGCATCCGCCGATCTCCATGCCAAAGCCGTTGTGCCCGGTCATGCCGGTCGTTTTGTACTGGCGAAACATAGCTGGGACGATCCCTACAAGCGTCTGGCGCTGGCCAGCCGTCTCAAAGATTACCGTCTGCTGACGCCGATGCTGGGTGAGCCGGTAGTACTGTCCGAACCGGACCAACCGTTCACGGCCTGGTGGCAGCCAGCGGCTCAATGAAAAAAGGGAGATAACGATGACGATTTCTGCACAAGTTATCGAGACGATTGTCGAATGGATTGATGATAATTTGAATCAACCATTGCGCATTGATGATATTGCCCGCCACGCGGGATATTCAAAATGGCATCTGCAGCGTCTGTTTATGCAGTATAAAGGCGAGAGCCTTGGGCGCTACATTCGCGAGCGTAAGCTGCTGCTGGCGGCGCGTGATTTGCGTGATACCGACCAGAAAGTGTACGATATCTGCCTGAAGTACGGCTTCGATTCGCAACAAACCTTTACGCGTATCTTCACCCGTACGTTCAGCCAGCCACCTGGGGCGTACCGCAAAGAAAACCACAGCCGTACGCATTAACGACGAAAGGTTCTCGCGGGGCTAATCCGCCAGCGAGAACCAGCGTCGCCAGATAAAACGCAGAATAAAATACTCAATCACCCCAAGCAGTAAAAACCACAAGCAAAATAGCAACGTATAAAACTGGTTAAGATCCATCAAATGTAAAGTGGCGACGAGTTTTTGCGCCAGCACCAGGCCAAGCGAAGGCGCGGGCAGCAGCAGGCAGGACAGAAAGGCCAACAGCAGGATCCCGGCGGCGGTCATCAGTGATTCAAGCGGGTGTTTCATAACATTGTTAAACTTGAGTTAAAAGACCATTGTCCGGGATCTCCTGTGCTAACGCAAACCCCTCGCTTAACGCCCCGCCCAGATCTCACAATGTTTTTTCACCAGTCCGCTTAGCGATCCGCCATCGGCCAAAAAATCACGCATGCGCTGCGCTTCGTTGTGCCCATTTTTTACCTGCTGGTGTAAGGCGTCAATGGCACTGGCGGCACCCACTTTATCCGCCGAGGGGGCGACAAGCTCCAGCAATCGAAGTGTGTCATCCGCCAGTCGGTGATGAGTGCCGGTATGCACGTCGGTAACGATCCCCTCCAGACCAAAGCGGCAGGCCTGAAAACGGTTAAATTTATACAGCAGGTAATCACGCTCCTGATGTTTGAAGGGACGCTCTTTCAACAACCAGTGGGCCGTAGCCTGAATGAGCCCGGCCATGTTGATCGCATGCTCGAGGGTGAGCGGGGTGTCCATTACGCGAACTTCTACCGTGCCAAAGTGCGGACTGGGGCGGATGTCCCAGTGCAAATCCTTAATGCTGTCAACGAGGCTGGTGTAGGCCAGTCGACGAAATAATCCCTCAAACTCCTGCCAGTTGTTAACCCACGGCATCGGACCGTTATCGGGAAATCCTGAGAAGATATTGAGTCGAGCACAGGCAAATCGCGTATCGGCTTCTTGCATATACGGTGAGGCGGCAGAGAGCGCAATAAAATGCGGCACAAAGCGTGACAGGCCGTGCAGCAGGTAAATGGCGTCGTCGCCGTGGGTACAACCTATGTGAACATGCTGGCCAAACACCGTTGCCTGCTGGATGAGATAACCAAAGTTCTCCAGGTTGCGCCGGTAGCGCTCGTCATCGCACACCTCCTGACGCCGCCATGTCTGAAACGGGTGAGTGCCGCCGCCGCAGATGTCGAGGTGATACTCCGCCGCGGTCTGCAGGATTATCTGCTGCATGGCGGAAAACTCTGCTGCCGCTTGATCAATATTACGACAGACGCCGGTTGCCATCTCCAGCATACTTTCGGTGATATCGTGCTTCACTTCTCCGGCGGTGAGCTGCGGTTTTACGGTGTCAATCAGTCGGGAAGAGTCCTGGCTCAGGTCATAGCCTGGCGGATTAACCACCTGCATTTCCAGCTCAATGCCCAATGTAAACGGTTCGGAGACATGAAAGTCGGGTAGTGACATAGCGTTCCCTCGAGCGTTGATTTTTAATCAGTATTTACTCGTCGTCTTTCGAGCAGCAGGTGCGTTGACAGCGCTTGCTCATCCTGGTCACTTACTTTAGTAAGTTCCCAGGAATTTGCAGTCTTGTCGCCTTCCTGCAACTCGAAATCCTTAGAGTATAGAAGGACTGGCGGTTTTCCGTACGATAAGGGAAATCCACATCCTGCGCTTTGAACGCAAAATGACAGGTGCTATAACTGTTTTTTGCTTTCACAACGGGGGTGAGCAGTGCCGGAAATTAATCTGTATGGACAGACGGTAGGCGATGCCCTGCCGGACTGGAATGGGGCGTCAGTGCTGCCTCGGGTTGTGCTGGAAGGGCGATATTGCCGTCTTGAGGTGCTGGATGCAGACAGCCATGCCGCCGATTTATTTGACGCCTATGCGCAAGCGCCGGACGAACGTGACTGGACCTGGCTTGCCAGCGAGCGGCCGACGAGCGTTGCGGTAGCGGCCCACTGGGTAAAAGGAAAATCTACTGACGCCGGGTTGGTTCCCTACGCGGTTATCGATTTGCGCTCGGGGCGCGCCGTCGGGCTGGTGTGCTTTATGGCGATGGACCGCGAGAACGGCTCGGTCGAAATTGGTCATGTAACCTGGTCGCCGCGGATGAAAAATACGGTGCTGGGGACGGAAACCGTCTGGCTGCTGCTGCGTCAGGCATTTGCCCTCGGGTATCGTCGTGTGGAGTGGAAATGTGACTCGCTGAACGATGCGTCGCGACGGGCGGCAGAACGCTTAGGTTTTGTCTTTGAAGGGCGTTTCCGCCAGAAAATTGTGCGCAAGGGCCGTAACCGCGACAGCGACTGGCTATCGATGATTGACGGTGAATGGCCACAACGTGATACCGTTTTACAACGCTGGCTGGCCGCGGAAAACTTTGATGCGCAGGGGCAGCAGCGTCAGTCGCTGGCTGCGTGTCGGCAGGGATAACGCCGTCATCCGGCATAACCGTTCAGACAGATTATTAGCAACGGCTATACTCTTTCGCGAAACGGTTCAACGGAGAACGTACCATGAAATCAGGTAGCCGATTCGGGTTATCCGGCAAGGCCTTAGTTCAACCCGCCGCAGTCGCCATGGCGGCGAGTCTTTTCAGCGCAGCGGTCAGCGCCGACGCGTTGCAGGAGCAGCAACAGCGCTATCAGCAACGCTGGCAACAGGAACATGGCCCGCTGACGCAAGCCCCGCCAGCACCTCTGGCGGCATTTCTCGCCGCCCAACCCGCTACGGATAAACCGGTTTACGACACGCTCAGTTCGCGAGCAGGATTAGCGGCGCTGACCAAAGCCAACGTCACCACTTCCGACCCCATGGCGGCGGTCATCAATGAT
Source organism: Citrobacter sp. wls718 (assembly GCF_005280945.1). NCBI lineage: Bacteria > Pseudomonadati > Pseudomonadota > Gammaproteobacteria > Enterobacterales > Enterobacteriaceae > Citrobacter > Citrobacter sp. wls718. The sequence goes on along the minus strand of NZ_SZWV01000094.1, from coordinate 65,410 downwards.
GAAGTGGATACCGGGGAGCGTCGCATCCCGGTACGTATTTATCGTCCGTCATTAGCCGGTTCGCCAGCGGTGTTGGTGTTTATTCACGGCGGCGGACACCTGAGTGGGTCAGTGGAGGTCTACGATCCCGTAGCCCGGCATCTGGCGACGGCAACCGGCAACACGGTGGTGTCGGTCGACTATCGGCGGTCACCGGAAAACCCGTATCCGGCAGGTCTCTCCGATGCTAAAGCCGTGGTCGAAAATGTCTATTCATTGCTCGAGCGTCAGCACATTCCCTATCAGCGTCAACTGACCCTGGTCGGTGACAGCGGTGGCGGTGCTTTCAGCGCAACGCTCGCCGAGTCGCTTTCCCGTCATCAGCCGGGGCTGATTAATCGGCTGGTGCTGATCTACCCGAGTCTGGATTACACGTTAGGCTGGCCGTCCGTGAAGGAAAATGGCACAGGGAAACTGCTCGATGAAAGCAAAATACGCTGGTACTTCCAGCAGTATTTCCAGAATGATGAAGATCGTAAACTGGCATCACCGCTCTATTTTCCATTGCGTAAAGATTTTCCGGCCACATTACTCTTTAGCGGCGGGCTGGATCCGTTGCGCGATGAGAATTTTGCCTTTGTTGCCAAACTGCAAGCTGAGGGCATTCCCGTACAGCACGTTCACTTTCCGGGGATGACCCATGCCTATCTGATGCTGGAAGATAAAGTCCCGCAGGAAGCGCAGGCTACGTATCAGGCGATTGGTGAGTTTGTTAAAAAGTAGCGTCACACAGGGTAATGACGCTGTTATCGCGTGAGGTCCAGCGCACGTTGACGTTCAGTCCGCCGAGGTTTGCCGAAAATGACGGCATTATTTGCACCGTTAAGTGCGTGGCGGTGAGGGCGATGATTTTGGCGCTGTCAAAGCCCGGCAGTCCGCGAGTTTGCGCACTGAACGCTTTATATACGCTCTCTTTGGCGGAGAACGCCAGGGTTAAGGCGAGCGGAAAGGGGGCCGGGCAACCTTGCAAAACCTGTCGTTCATGGTGGTCGATAATGCTGTCAGCCAGTTCGGTAGCGGTGTCGGGTGTAAAAATAGCGTCAATGTCTAGCCCAATGGGATGCGGCGAGACAACTGCTAACGCGGTCGAGGCGCTATGGCTGATGCTGCCAAACAGACCCGGTGGCCACAGCGGTTGGCGGCGTTCGCCGATGCCGGGCACGGCTTTACTGCCATATTCACGCAGCGCATGGACGGCGGCAATACGCCCCGCTAAATGCTCCGCTTGTCGTTTACGCCCGCAGGCTGCGAGCTGGGCGTAATGAGGAAGCCACAGCAGATCGTGTTCATGCAGGCTGTCGGGGGCAAATTCAACGAGATGCAGCGTATGGCTGGCGAAGGACAGTGGAATGTGGGTTGTGTGCATTATGGCTCACGAATTCCCTCTCCTCGATGGAGGAGAGGGAAAAACGTTATCAGAAGTGCGTGTTAACGCTCATATACCAGGTGCGGCCCGGTTCGTTATAGGTGTACGCGCCTGCGCCCGCCATATAATTTCCGGTCACAATATCACCCGTGGTCTGGGCATTCCCTTCGCGCCATAGGCGTTTGTCAAAGACGTTATCCACGCCACCGGTCAGGCTGACGTTTTTGGTGACATCCCAGGTCGCGCTCAGGCCGACAATGCTGTACGGGCTGACTTCATCAGCCGAGCTGCCGGTCACTGGTTTGCCCTGGTAATCGTATTTCTTCGGCTGCTGTTTGCCATACCAGGTGAGGGTGGACTGCAAGGACAGATCGTCGCGCGCCTGCCAGCTCAGCGTGGAGTTCAGCGTGTACTGCGGAATAATCGACAGACGTTCACCGGTCTCTTTATTTTTACTTTGCAGCATGTAGGTGATGTTGTTGGTCCAGTTAACGGTTTGGCTAACCGGGACGTTCAACGTACCTTCCAGGCCTTCTACTACCGCTTTAGGAATGTTTTCCCACTGGTAGATATCTGTTTTACCGTTGTTAATACGGTTCAACGGTACGGTACCGGCTTCGATTTTATCGCGGTAATCGTTGCGGAACCAGGTGACTCCAGCCAGCCAGCCGTCGCGTTTGAACTCCAGGCCAATTTCTTTGTTGATGCTGGTTTCCGCTTTCAGGTCGTCGTTGCCCATCATGTAGCAGCCGATGCCGCTGGCGGAACCGGTGGCGTAGCAGCCCTGGCCTTTACTGTACAAAATATAGTTCGGGTTGAGCTGGTACAGGCTCGGCGCTTTATAGGCCCGCGCGATGCCCATTTTCAGGGTAAAGTCGTCGCCCAGTCCCTGAGACAGGTTCAGAGACGGACTCCAGTTATTGCCCACGATGCTGTGGTGATCGAAACGCAGGCCCGGCGTCAGCATGGTGCTGTCGGTCAGTTCCATGTTGTTTTCGGCGAACAGAGAGAAGATCTCGGCATCCGAGTACGGGCTGCGGTTGGTGCTGCTAAAACCAGGAATATTACCGCCCATAAAGGTTTGCGAGTTGGACAGCATGTCTTTCATACGCTGCTGGTTCCACTCGGTACCGAGCGTCAGATTTTGGTTGACCAGCAGATCCAACGGAATGCTGACCTCACTGTGCAGCATGACGTCACTCAGGTCGGCGTCGACATATTTTTGCGACGCTTTCGGATCGAAGATCCCTTCCGTGCCGCCAGCTAATCCTTCCGGGGTGCGGGAGTTACGCGTGTGTTCGTACTGTACCCAGTTGCTGGTGGTGACGCCGTTATCCCAGCCGCCGTTCCAGGTCAGGGAGTAGTTCTGGCGATAAAGACGGTTGGTCTCTTTACCGTAGTTATCTTTCACCAACTGGTTGGTGTTGGTGTTTTGGGTGTCACCCGCGTACAGGTTGCCCTGACGGCTGTAACCGGCTTCCAGTTCGAGAGACTGGAGTGGGGCAAAGTCCCATCGCACTACGCCGTTAATGTCTTTGTTGATGACCCCTTCACGACCCGCCGGTAAGGTGTTGGCATAGGTCCCGGTACGTTCTGACTGGTGACCCTGGTTGATGTCCCAGGCGTCAGCCTGCGTTTTATCAAGATTACCGTACAGACGGAAGCTGAAATCCCCGCCCAGTGGGCCATTCAGGCTGAAGTTGGTGCGTTTGGTGGAGCCTTCTTCTTTGTGTTCCGGGGCGTTGAAATAGGTATCCCAGGAACCATGCCACTCGTTGCTGCCTTTTTTGGTGATGATATTCACCACACCACCCGCAGCACCGTTACCGTAACGCGCCGCGGCAGGACCACGCAGCACCTCAATACGTTCGATCATTTCCGGCGGCACCCAGGCGGTATCGCCACGGGTATCACGCTCGCCGCGCCAGCCCTGACGTACGGAGTTGCGGCTGGTGACCGGCTTGCCGTCGATCAGAATCAGGGTGTTTTCTGGCCCCATGCCGCGAATATCAATCTGACGGTTGTTGCCGCGCTGGCCGCTGGTTGAGTTACCGGTCAGGTTAACGCCAGGCATGGTACGGATGATTTCCGCCACATCGCGCGCGGGAGGATTCTTACGGATTTCATCAGCGGTGATGGTGGAAACACCTGGCGCCTGCAGGTTCTGCTGGGCGGCGGTAACGACGATGGTATCTTCATGCGAGACGGCGGTGCTATCGGTTTTATCTTCTGCCATGGCTGGCAGCGCTATCCCGTAAATCCCTAAATTGACCAATAAGGCCAGTGAATGAATCTTGTTGTTCATTGTATGTCCTGCTTTCTTTTAGCCACGTGAACCAATGTGCCGTTGTGGGGCATTTGGCCTGATGTCGCCCGCTCCTGCGAAAACCATCCGTTCCAGAAAAAGTTCGCAGCGTCAGGTCGGTTTATGAGTGGTGAAAAACTGTACGCGCTTCCCACAGCGCGACAATACGCTATTGCAAATGCAAATAGTTATCAATAATATTATCAATATATTTCACGATTAGATTTAAAATTGCACAATAAACATGGGGTTATGACGGTGGCGGCGTTAATGATGGGAAGTGAGGCGTGGTGGCAGTCAAAAAATGGCCCGGAATGGGTGCGTGAGGACAGCGGCGATTACCGCGTGACGTTTTGGTGGCGTGACCCGCAGGGAACGGAAAAACACTCAACAATTCGTCGCGTGTGGGTCTACATTACCGGCGTGACCGACCACCATCAAAATGCCGTTCCCCAGTCGATGCAACGTATTGACGGTACAGATGTTTGGTGCTGGAGCATTACCCTGAACTCCCGCTGGCGCGGCAGTTACTGTTTCATCCCTTCTACACGAGACGACATTTTTGCCACGTTGAACGCAGGCGACACTCCGGACAGAACGTTATTACGCGAAGGCTGGCGACAGTTGCTGCCGCAGGCCATCGCCGATCCCCTCAATCCTCAAAGCTGGCAAGGCGGGCGCGGGCATGCGGTCTCAGCGCTGGAAATGCCCGACGCCCCCGTTCAGCCTGGCTGGGACAGTCCCCAACCTCCGGATTCACCAGCGCTTTGCTTGCAATGGCACAGCGAAAGGTTAGGTAATACGCGCCGCGTGTGGGTGTTTACCACCGGCGAGGCAAATCCCGGGGAACGTCCGCTGGCAGTCCTGCTGGACGGACAGTTTTGGGCGCACAGCATGCCGGTCTGGCCCGCGCTGACCTCACTGACCCGACAACATCTGCTCCCTCCTGCCGTTTATCTCCTGATTGATGCCATCGATACGCCTCATCGCAGTCGCGAGCTGCCGTGCAATGCCGATTTCTGGCTGGCGGTACAGCAGGAGTTATTGCCGCTGGTGAACGCGACTGCCGCGTTCAGTGACGATCCGCAGCGCACGGTCGTCGCCGGGCAAAGCTTTGGGGGCTTGTCCTCGCTGTATGCCGGTCTGAACTGGCCGGAACGTTTTGGCTGCGTGCTCAGTCAGTCCGGATCTTACTGGTGGCCGCATCGCGCAGGGCATCAGGATGGGATCGTGATTGAACAACTGAGGGCCGGAACGTTGAGCGCGCAGGGGCTGCGTATTGTTCTGGAAGCCGGAATTCGTGAACCGATTATTTTTCGCGCCAATCAGACGCTCTTCGCACAGTTACCGTATGCACCACGGTCTATTTTCTGGCGTCAGGTTGAAGGTGGACACGACGCGCTTTGCTGGCGCGGCGGATTAATGCACGGGCTGATGACGCTCTGGCAGCCGCTCACCGACACGATTTAACCGGACGATGTTCCACGACAGGAGTTGAGTATGGAATTCAGTAACCCTTTCGATAACCCGCAGGGGCAGTTTTACATTCTGCAAAATCCCCAACGTCAGTTTAGCCTTTGGCCGCAGCAGTGCTCGCTTCCTGCTGGCTGGGCCATCGCATGCGAACCGCAATCCCAGGAAGCCTGCCAGCAATGGCTCGCGGAAAACTGGACCACGCTAACACCTGCAAATTATGTCGATGTACAGGAGGCAGAATGACTCAGCACTTACCGTTAGTCGCGGCCCAGCCGGGGATCTGGATGGCGGAAAAACTCTCCACGCTGCCTTCAGCATGGAGCGTCGCGCACTACGTGGAATTAACCGGGGAACTGAACGCACCGCTGCTGGCGAAAGCGGTTGTTGTCGGTCTGGGGCATGCTGATACCCTGCGTATGCGGTTTTGCGAAGACAACGGCGAGGTTTGGCAGTGGGTTGATCCAACGTTCACTTTTACGCAACCCGAGATTATCGATGTCCGTGACATGGCCAGTCCGCACGACGCCGCACGGGCGTTGATGCAGGCTGACTTGCAGCAAGACATTCGTGCCGATGGCGCAAAACCCCTGGTCTGCCATCAACTTATTCAAGTGGCAGATAACCGTTGGTACTGGTATCAGCGCTATCATCATTTGCTGGTGGATGGTTTCAGTTTTCCTGCCATCACCCGCCAGATAGCCGCCATTTATCGCGCATGGCAGCACGGCGAACCGACACCGGAATCACCTTTTACCCCCTTTGCCGAGGTGGTGGAAGAGTATCAGCAGTATCGCCAAAGCGAGGCGTATCAACGTGACGGCGCATTCTGGGCCGGGCAGCGAGAGCAGTTGCCGCCACCGGCTTCGCTGTCGGGCAAACCCCTGCCGGGCCGGGCGACCAGCGCGGATATTATTCGCATGCAGTTGACCGCCCCCGACGGCGTATTCCGCCAGCTTGCCGCGCGCATGCCTGACATTCAGCGTGCGGATTTAGCGCTGGCGCTGGTGGCACTATGGTTGGGGCGTTTATGCAGCCGGATGGATTATGCCGCCGGGTTTATTTTCATGCGCCGCATGGGGTCGGCGGCGCTAACGGCAACCGGGCCGGTGTTGAATGTGCTGCCATTCGGTGTGCATCTTGATGCCGCGGAAAGCCTACCTGAACTTGCGAAACGACTGGCCGGGCAGCTCAAGAAGATGCGTCGTCATCAGCGTTATGATGCGGAGCAAATTGTGCGCGACGGCGGCCGAGCGGCCGGTGAAGAGGCGCTGTTTGGTCCGGTACTGAACGTGAAAATCTTTGACTACCAGCTGGATCTTCCCGGCATCCAGGCGCAAACCCATACGCTGGCGACCGGGCCGGTTAACGATCTGGAACTGGCGCTGTTCCCGGATGAAAACGGCGGTCTGAGCATTGAAATTCTCGCCAATAAACAGCGTTATGATGAGGCGACGCTGGCGCAACATGCGTCGCGTTTAACCGCGCTGATGGGCCAGTTTGCCGAAAACCCGGCGCTGCGCTGCGGCGATGCCGATATGCTATTGCCGTCAGAGCAAGAACAGCTGGCGCAAATAAACGAGACGGCAATTGATATTCCGTTCACCACGCTCAGCGCGCTGGTGGCGGAACAGGCCGCGAAAACACCGGATGCGCCGGCGCTGGCCGACGCCTGCTATCAGTTCAGCTACCGCGAAATGCGTGAGCAGGTTGTTGCACTGGCGCAGGTGCTGCGTGAACGCGGCGTGCGACCAGGCGACAGCGTTGCCGTGGCCTTACCGCGCTCTGTGTTCCTGACGCTGGCACTGCACAGCATTGTGGAGACGGGGGCTGCCTGGCTACCGCTGGATACCGGCTATCCGGACGATCGTCTGCGGATGATGCTGGAAGATGCACGTCCTACGTTGTTGATCACTACCGAAGAACAGCTGTCCCGCTTTCGCGATATTCCTGGGCTGGACAGTGTGTGCTATAACGCGCCGCTGCCAACGGAAAATAGCGTCCCGCTGGCGTTATCGCGTCCAGAGCATACCGCTTACATCATCTTTACCTCGGGTTCGACCGGCAGACCAAAGGGGGTGATGGTGGGGCAAACCGCCATCGTTAACCGCCTGTTGTGGATGCAAAATCACTATCCGCTGACCGCCAATGATGTGGTGGCGCAAAAAACGCCATGCAGTTTTGATGTCTCGGTGTGGGAGTTTTTCTGGCCGTTTATTGCGGGCGCAAAGCTGGTGATGGCGGAGCCTGAGGCGCATCGTGACCCGCTGGCGATGCAGCAGTTCTTTGCACATTATGGCGTGACCACCACGCACTTTGTACCGTCGATGTTGGCGGCGTTTGTTGCCTCGCTGACGCCGGAGACGGCGCGGGAAAGCTGCGCCACGTTGAAGCAGGTGTTCTGCAGCGGTGAAGCCCTGCCAGCAGAACTATGCCGCGAGTGGGAACAGTTGACCCACGCACCGCTGCACAATTTGTACGGCCCGACCGAAGCGGCGGTGGATGTCAGCTGGTACCCGGCATGCGGAGATGCGCTTGCCGCCGTGACCGGTAACAGCGTGCCGATTGGCTATCCGGTCTGGAATACGGGCCTGCGGATCCTTGATGCCATGATGCGCCCGGTGCCCGTCGGCGTGGCGGGCGATCTGTACCTGACAGGGATCCAACTGGCGCAGGGGTATCTGGGCCGCCCGGACCTGACGGCAAGTCGTTTTATTGCCGATCCGTTTGCGCCCGGTGAACGCATGTACCGTACCGGGGACGTGGCGCGCTGGCTGGATAATGGTGCGGTGGAATACCTCGGGCGCAGCGATGACCAGCTAAAAATTCGCGGGCAGCGCATTGAACTGGGTGAGATTGATCGGGTAATGCAGACGCTACCGGATGTCGAGCATGCCGTGGCTCATGCCTGCGTATTCAATCAGGCGGTAGCTACCGGCGGCGATGCGCGCCAGCTGGTCGGGTATCTGGTGTCGCATTCGGGGTTACCGCTGGATATTCCCGCACTACAGGCGAGACTGCGTGAAACGCTGCCTGCGCATATGGTGCCGTCCGTGTTATTGCAGCTGGCGGAGTTACCGCTCAGCGCCAACGGTAAGCTGGATCGTAAAGCCTTACCGATGCCGCAGTTGACGCCGCGCACGGCAGGACGCGCGCCATACCCGGGCTCGGAGACCACCATTGCCGAGGCCTTTTCCGCGCTGCTGGGCTGTGAAGTTAATGATGTAGCAGCAGACTTCTTCGCGCTCGGCGGTCATTCGTTGCTGGCGATGAAGCTGGCGGCGCAGTTGAGTCGCATATTTGAACGTCAGGTGACGCCAGGGCAGGTGATGGTTGCTTCCACCGTTGAACAACTCAGTACGCTGTTGGACAGCAACGATGACGCACAGTCACAGCAACTGGGGTTTGAAGCGCTGCTACCGCTGCGCACCAGCCACGGCCCAACGCTGTTCTGTTTCCATCCAGCGTCCGGCTTTGCCTGGCAGTTTAGCGTGTTATCGCGCTATTTGAACCCTGAGTGGTCAATTACTGGCATTCAGTCGCCACGGCCTAGTGGGCCGATGCAGACGGCAGCAAATCTCGATGAGGTCTGTGAATACCATCTTAAAACGTTGCTGGAGCAGCAGCCTCACGGCCCCTACTATTTACTGGGGTATTCGCTGGGCGGCACGCTGGCGCAGGGTATTGCGGCACGCTTGCAGGCCAGGGGAGAGAAGGTTGCATTCCTGGGGTTGCTGGATACCTGGCCGCCGGAAACGCAAAACTGGCAGGAAAAAGAGGCCAATGGGTTGGATCCTGCCGTATTGGCGGAAATCGAACGCGAACGCGAGGCGTTTCTGGCGGCGCAGCAGGGCAATGCGTCCGACACGCTGTTTAGCACCATTGAGGGTAACTATGCCGATGCGGTGCGTCTGTTAACCACCGCGCACAGCGTGCCTTTTGACGGTCACGCCACGCTGTTTGTCGCTGAGCGTACCTTACCGCCGGGTGTCAGCCCTGAACATAGCTGGTCGCCGTGGATAGCCAGTCTGGATATCTACCGTCAGGACTGCGCGCACGTTGATATTATTTCGCCGGCAGCGTTTGAGAGTATTGGGCCGATAATAAACAGGTTGATCGCTCCGCCTGCGTAGCCGGGAATACTCACTATTGGCTTATTTGAATAACCTCATAATGTAAATAAAATGTTATGGGGTTGTTTTGTTTGTGCTGTTATTGGAGACCATAAGGCTTAATAAATTCTGAATATAATATCTGGCAGGTTATTAGGGGCAAAGAGTGTTTCGGATAATTCTTATTAGCTGGTAGACTTTGTCTACAGGAAGACGTTTCTTTTGGCCAGAAATTCAGGTTACACAACATGTCATCATTAAAAATAAAGAAAGATAATGATTCAGAATTAGCTGCTTATCCGCAGACTACGCTAAGCGGTAATGAAATTGATTTATTCAACCTGCTCGAGATTTTGTGGCGCGCCAGGAACAAGATTATTGCTACCGTCTTCGCGTTTGCCTGTGTGGGGATTCTGGTGTCTTTTCTGCTTCCGCAGAAATGGACCAGTGAGGCAATTGTTACCCCAGCTGAACCCGTGCAGTGGCAGGGACTTGAGAATGCGTTGACCAAGTTGCGTGTGCTGGACATGGATATTAGCGTTAACCGTGGTGATGTATTTAACCTGTTTATCAAGAAATTTCAGTCGCCATCGCTACTGGAGGAGTACCTGCGCTCTTCACCTTATGTGATGGATCAGCTGAAAGGCGCTGATATAGACGAAATGGATTTGCATCGGGCGATAGTACGCCTCAGTGAAAAAATGAAAGCGGTTGATGCAAATCAGGGTAAGAAGAATGAAACCTCGCTGTATACCGCGTGGACGCTAAGCTTTACCGCACCGCTGGCTGAAGAAGCGCAGGCCGTGCTGGCAGGGTATATCCAGTTTATTTCTGACCGTGTTGTGAAAGAAACGCTGGAGAATATTCGCAATAAACTGGCCATCAAAACCAGCTTTGAGAAAGAACGACTGGCGATGGACCGAATCAGACTGAAGAATCAATTGGATGCAAACATTCAGAGATTGAATTATTCACTCGAAATTGCGAATGCGGCTGGCATCAAAAAACCGGTTTACAGTAATGGACAAGCCGTGAAGGACGATCCTGATTTCTCTATTTCGCTGGGTGCGGATGGCATTGCGCGTAAATTAGAAATCGAAAAATCAGTAACCGATGTAGCAGAGATCAACGGTGAATTGCGTAACCGCCAGTATCACGTTGAACAGCTCTTGGCGATGAATGTCAGTGACGTCAAATTCTCACCGTTTAAATATCAACTTGCCTCGTCTCTGCCAGTGAAAAAAGACGGCCCCGCGAAATCCATGATCGTTATTCTGGCGGCGCTGTTGGGGGGAATGGCGGCGTGCGGTGGGACGCTGCTGAATTATGCCATGCTATCGCGTAAACGTGATATTGCGATCCTTGGGCAGCAACTGGTGTGATTTATTATTGTATGGCGACGAACACGTCGCCATACAATAAATAACGTTATTTCTGACGCCCGAGAGGCACCACCAGTGGCGTTCCGGCCACCGGGTCGTCAATAATCATGCAGCGCAATCCGTAGATCTTTTCGATAAGCTGCGGCGTAACAATTTCCTTCGGCGCACCCTCGGCAATAATCTTCCCTTCACGAAGCGCGATTAAATGCGTGGCATAACGGCAGGCCTGGTTGAGATCGTGCAGCACGGCGGCCAGCGTATAGCCCTTCTCGCGGTTTAACTCGCTGAGCAGTTCCAGCAGATCTATTTGATGACTGATATCCAGCCAGGTGGTCGGCTCGTCAAGCAGCATGATCGACGTTTCCTGCGCCAGCACCATGGCGATCCACGCTCGCTGGCGCTGTCCGCCGGAAAGCGTATCTACGCTTTGTGCTGCCAGGTGGGTGATCCCGGTAGCCTTCATAGCGTTCATCACCGCGTCTTCATCTTCTTTACGCCAGCGGGTGAACAGCGGCTGATGCGGATAACGGCCTCTGGCGACAAGCTCTTGTACGGTAATATCGCCCGGCGTAGTGGCGTTTTGCGCCAACAGGCCAATGCGACGCGCCACCTCTTTACTGGCGTAATGTTGAATATGTTCGCCATCCAGCCACACCTTGCCGTGCGCCGGCGTCATCAGACGGCTCAATGTGCGCAGCAGCGTTGATTTCCCGCAGCCGTTGGGGCCAATAATGGCGGTGAAGTGGCCGTCGGGGATCGATACGTCGAGGTTTTCTGCCACGGTAAACTTGCCATACCCTAGCGTTAACTGGTCGCCACGCAAACGGGCTACTGATTCGGTCATTTTTTGCGGGACTCCTGAATTAACAAGACGATAAGATAAATACCGCCGAGGCTTACGGTGACAACGCCGACCGGAAGCTGATAAGGCAAAAATAGCTGCTGGGCGCATAAATCGGCCATCAGCAGTAACAGTGCGCCACACAGTGCTGACTGGGTTAATCCCCAGCGTGCAGTGCCGCTAAGGCGACGGGCTATATGCGGTGCGACAAGGGCAATAAACGAGATAGGCCCCGCCAGCGCAGTGGCGGCGGCGGTCAGTACTACCGCCACCAGCATCATCATTAAACGCGAACGTTCGACGCTGACGCCCAGCGCACAGGTGCTGTCATCACCCATTTCCAGCAAGCGCAGGCGGCGCACCAGCAGCGTGGCGCACACCAGCATCAGAATAATCAGCGGCGCGGATGGCCAGGTTTTCGCCCAAGTCAGACCATTGAGCGATCCGGCGTTCCACAGTCCGGCCGTCAGCGCGGTTTCTAAGGAGGCTTTCAGTAGCAGCCAGGTGTTAAACGCCACCAGCATGGCGCGAATGCCGATGCCGATGATAATCAGGCGGAACGTTTCTATACCGTTGCGCCAGGCCAGCGCCCAGACGACCAGCGAGGTCAGGACCCCGCCGAGCATGGCCGCCAGCGCAATGGCGGTAAGATGCTGGCCAAACAGCACCATCGCCACCAGCACGCCGCTCCAGGCGCCGGTATTGAAGCCCATCACGTCCGGGCTGCCCAGCGGGTTACGCATCAGTGACTGGAATATTGCGCCACTGACGCCCAGCGCCGCGCCAATCAGTAGTGCCATCAGCACGCGCGGTAAACGCCATTCCGTCACCACCAGCGTAATGTTGCGCGGTGCATCGCCCAGCAGGGCGGCAATGATCTGCTGCGTTTCCAGCGTCACAACGCCGCTACGCAGGCTCCATAATCCGACGGCGATACAGCCCACAACCAGCAGCAGGCAACTGATCATCAGTCGACGAGAAAGGTGCATCATGCGCCACCTCCACGCTGCTTACGGCGTACCAGAAAAATAAGCACCGGCGCGCCGATAAACGCACTGACCACCGATACGCGCAGCTCACCGGGCACAATCAGGCGACCGATAATATCGGCAATTAACAGCAGGGAAGGCGTTGCCAGTAAGGTGACGGGCAGCGACCAGCGGTGATCGGCTCCCACCAGCCAGCGCGCCATATGCGGCATCATCAGGCCGATAAAGGCGATAGGGCCGACAATCGCGGTCGCGCTTCCGCACAGGACGGTGATTACCAGCAGACCGATAAACTGCGTACGGGCGACTTTACTGCCCAGCGCAGTGGCGGTATCCGTGCCCAGGCTCAGACTGTTCAGACCACGGCTGAGGAACAGGGCTACGGCTCCGGCGATCAGTACCGGGATCAGGACCACTTTCAGGGTTTGCAGACTGCGAATGTCCAGCGAACCGGCCTGCCAGAAACGCAGTTGATCGTAGACGTCAGGGTTGAGCAGGGCGATGCCGCTGGATAATCCCTCCAGTACTGCCCCCAGCGCCACGCCAGCCAGCGTCAGGCGAACCGGGCTGAGCTGTCCACCCCCCTGGCTGCCGGTAAAGGCGACAATCAGCGACGCGGCTAGCGCCCCGGAAAAGGCCATCAGCAGTTGCTCTTGCGGGGAGGAGAAACCGAACAGCGAGGCCCCCAGCACAATGGCGAAGCTGGCACCAGAATTGACGCCAAGAATACCGGGGTCGGCTAGCGGATTCCGGGTCAGCGTTTGCATCAAGGCACCCGCCAGTCCCAGCGCGCCGCCTGCGAGCAATCCTGCCAGCGTACGCGGGAGCCGCGCGTCCAGCACAATGGTGCAATCAGCGCTATGACAACTGCCGGTGAGCGCATCCAGCACCACGGAGGCAGGGAGCGACCTGGCGCCAATAACCAGACTTAATATCGTGGTGACAACAAGTAATAACAACAGTCCGGGCACGGCAAAGGCGCGTGTCGCGGAAACAGAGCATGACATATCAACTATCCTTGATAATGATAGTAATTATCGTTATCGATCTTATTTAGGTATGTTAGCATGTGCAGCCATTGAATGGATATTGAAAAAGTACCTGGTAAGGCTCTGTAATGAATCGACAATCCTGGCTGCTCAATCTCAGCCTGCTAAAGACCCACCCTGCATTTCGCGCCGTTTTCCTTGCCCGTTTTATTTCCATCGTCTCTCTGGGACTACTCGGCGTGGCGGTGCCGGTACAGATCCAGATGATGACACAGTCAACCTGGCAGGTTGGTTTGTCGGTAACGCTCACCGGCAGCGCGATGTTTATTGGCTTGATGATCGGCGGCGTGCTGGCCGACCGCTATGAGCGTAAAAAAGTGATCCTGCTGGCGCGTGGCACCTGCGGCATTGGCTTTATTGGTCTGTGTCTGAATGCGCTGCTCCCGGAACCGTCGCTGCTGGCAATTTATATCCTCGGTTTATGGGACGGCTTTTTTGCTTCATTGGGCGTTACGGCGCTGCTGGCGGCAACGCCGGCGCTGGTTGGGCGTGAAAACCTGATGCAGGCGGGGGCCATCACCATGCTGACGGTGCGCCTGGGATCGGTGATATCGCCGATGGTAGGTGGGGTACTGCTCGCCACCGGCGGCGTGGCCTGGAACTATGGTCTGGCGGCGGCAGGCACTTTTATTACCTTACTGCCGTTGTTGAGCCTTCCTGCATTACCGCCGCCGCCCCAGCCACGTGAACACCCATTGAAATCCCTGCTGGCAGCATTTCGTTTCCTGCTTGCCAGTCCGCTGATTGGCGGCATTGCGCTGTTGGGCGGCCTGCTGACCATGGCCAGCGCTGTGCGCGTACTTTACCCGGCGCTGGCGATGAGCTGGCAGATGTCGAGCGCCCAGATTGGTCTGCTGTATGCGGCGATCCCGCTGGGTGCCGCCATCGGCGCATTGACCAGCGGGCAACTGGCGCACAGCGTGCGTCCTGGTTTGATTATGCTGACGTCGACCGTGGCGTCCTTCCTCGCAATTGGTCTGTTTGGACTGATGCCGGTCTGGCAATTGGGCGTGGTCTGCCTGGCGCTGTTTGGCTGGCTGAGCGCGGTGAGTTCTCTGTTGCAGTACACCCTGTTACAGACGCAGACGCCGGAAGCGATGCTCGGGCGCATTAACGGTTTGTGGACCGCACAGAACGTCACCGGTGATGCCATCGGCGCAGCGCTGTTAGGCGGTTTGGGTGCGATGATGACGCCGGTCGCGTCGGCAAGCGTCAGTGGATTCGGCCTGGCTATCGTTGGACTGTTGCTGCTGTTGCTGTTGAGTGAGGTCCGTCGTTTTCGGCAGATGCCGGTGAATGCCGGATAAGGCGTAAACCTTATCCGGCACTAAAGATTAAAACAGTGCGGAGAGGCGTTGCAGCAGCAGCGTGGCGCTGTAGTAATCCAGACGGAAGGTTTCAGTGCCCAGTGCGTAGACGCGTTTATTCTGCACGGCAGGCAGGTGTGCCAACAGCGGGTTAGCGTAAATGGCGTCGGCATCTTTGCTGTCGCCCGCAAACAGGAACAGCGCCTCGCCGTTCAGTCCGGTTGCCAGATTCTCACCGCCAAGCTGCACAATGTCGTGACGTTTGCCCTGACTCTGGCTGGTATGCAGTCCGGCAGGCAGCGGTGCCAGCGTGAAACCGAGCTGCTCCATCAGCTGGCCCTGCGCAGACTCTGGCGTCCACAGGTTGGCGCTGTGCGCGGCGGCGGTGTACACCAGCGCGCTGACCGGCTGTGGCGGCAGGGTAATGCGCTGCTTAACCGCCTGCAACTGCTTATCAAACTCGGCAATGCGTGCCGCCGCCTGTTGTTCATGCCCGGTGATCTCACCTAACTGCGTCAGCAGCGACTGCCAGCTTTTGTCGTCGTAATTAATAATAAGCGTGGGGGCAATGGTGGACAGCTGATCGTACAGGGCGAGGGCAGAATCACCGCCGGTGGCGCTGATCAGAATCAGGTCCGGCATTTGTGCGGCAACGGCCTCGGCGCTCGGTTCGCCAATATACAGACGGCTCAGCTTGCGGGCTTTTGCCACCTCGCTCCACTGGCGTAAAAAACCCTGTGCATCGCCGATGCGGTTATTCGGCGTGGTGGCCCCGCTGGCGATAATTGGCGCATCAATGGCCAGCAGCGACCCGGTCAGCGTCACGCTGGTGGAGACAATGCGCTGTGGCTTCTGTTCCAGCGTATGAATCCCACGGCTGTCGGTGACCTGACGCGGCCAGTCAGCAGCATGGCTTAAAGAAATTCCTGAAAGAGACAGCCCAACCAATAAGAGCGCCGTTCGGTAAAACGCGGGGAGTCGCACGAATAAGTTTCCTGTTATCAATGTAGTTAATGCTTCTCATTTTCATTGTTAGCGGACAGGGATGCAAGCCTAAGTCGCACATTGTGTGACGGCAAGAGTTGACATACCGGCGCTTTGCTTTTAGGTTAGCGACCGAAAATATAAATGATAATCATTATTAAAACCTTTATCATTTTTGGAGGATGATATGGATACGTCACTGGCCGAGGAAATACCGCAGACTATGGCAACACTCGCTCCCGACAGTTTTTTCTTTATGTCGCCGTACCGTAGCTTTACGACGTCAGGATGCTTTGCCCGCTATGCGGAACCGGCAGTTGATGGGGATTCACCGGACAGCCCGTTCCAGCAAAAAATGCACGCCCTGTTTGCCGATGCCAAATCGCAGGGTATCGCGAATCCCATCATGGTTGGGGCCATCCCCTTTGATACCCGCCAGCCATCGTCGCTGTTTATCCCCCGGTCCTGGCAGAGCTTCTCCCGCACGGCGAAGCAACAATCGTCGCGCTACTTTACCGCGCATCAGTCGCTGAGCGTCGTGGAACGTAAAGCGATTCCTGAACAGGACGTATTTGAACACATGGTCGCCCAGGCGGCGGCCCGGACCGCCACCCCGGAAGTGGACAAAGTGGTGTTGTCGCGGCTGATCGATATCACCGCCGACGCCAACATTGACAGCGGTGCGCTGCTGGAGCGTCTGGTGGCGCAAAATCCGGCAAGTTATAACTTCCATGTGCCGATCGAAGATGGCGGCGTATTGATCGGCGCCAGTCCGGAGTTGCTGTTACGTAAAGACGGTAACCATTTCAGTTCATTGCCACTGGCGGGTTCGGCGCGGCGTCAGCCGGATGACGTATTGGACAGAGAAGCCGGGATCCGCCTGTTGGCCTCCGAGAAAGACCGCCATGAACACGATCTCGTGACGCAGGCTATGAAAACGGTACTGCGCGATCGCAGTCGTGAACTGCAACTGCCGTCTTCTCCTCAACTGGTCACCACGCCCACGCTCTGGCATCTCGGTACGCCATTTGAGGGTCAGGCTAATCCCGAGGAAAACGCCCTGACGCTGGCCTGCCTGCTGCACCCGACGCCAGCGCTGAGCGGTTTTCCACATCACGTTGCGCAGAAACTGATTGCCGAGCTGGAGCCGTTCGAGCGCGAACTGTTTGGCGGCATTGTCGGCTGGTGTGATGCGCAGGGCAATGGCGAGTGGGTGGTGACGATCCGCTGCGCGAAGCTGTTGCGTAATCAGGTGCGTTTCTTCGCCGGTGCCGGCATTGTGCCTGCCTCTTCCCCGGTTGCCGAATGGCGTGAAACGGGTGCCAAGCTTTCGACCATGTTGAATGTTTTTGGACTGCATTAAGAGCCTTATTGAACAGGCCTCTAAGGAGCGATAATGAGTATTCCTTTCACCCGTTGGCCGGAAGAGTTTGCCCGCCGTTACCGTGAAAAAGGCTACTGGCAGGATCTGCCGCTGACCGACATTCTGACCCGTCATGCCGACAGTGACCATACGGCGGTGATTGATGGATCGCGGCATCTGAGCTACCGCCACCTTAACCAGGCGGCGGACAATCTTGCCAGCAGCCTGCGTCGTCAGGGCATTAAACCCGGTGAAACCGCGCTGGTGCAGTTGGGCAATGTGGCGGAGCTGTATATCACCTTCTTTGCGCTGCTCAAGCTGGGCGTGGCTCCCGTTTTTGGGTTGTACAGCCATCAACGCACTGAGCTCAACGCCTACGCGACGCAAATCAAACCGGTGCTGCTGATTGCTGACCGCGCACATGCGCTGTTTGCTGCGGATGACTTCCTGAACGCATTTGTGAGTGAACACAGCTCGCTACGCGTGGTGCTGCTGCTCAATGACGAGGGTGAACACAACCTGCAAAATGCGATAAGCCAGCCTGCTCACGATTTTACCGCCACGCCATCGCCTGCCGATGAAGTGGCGTATTTCCAACTTTCCGGTGGCACCACCGGGACGCCGAAGCTGATCCCGCGTACCCATAACGATTATTACTACAGCGTGCGGCGCAGCAACGAAATTTGCCATTTTACCGAAGAAACGCGCTATCTGTGTGCGATCCCGGCCGCGCATAACTACGCCATGAGCTCACCGGGCGCGCTGGGCGTGTTCCTCGCCGGTGGAACCGTGGTGCTGGCGACGGACCCGAGCGCCACGCTGTGCTTCCCGCTGATTGAGAAGCATCAGGTTAACGTCACGGCGCTGGTTCCCCCGGCGGTAAGCCTGTGGCTGCAGGCGATTGCAGAATGGGGCAGTCATGCGCAACTGGCATCGCTGAAACTGTTGCAGGTCGGTGGGGCGAGGCTTTCTGCTTCGCTTGCCGCCCGTATTCCGGCAGAGATCGGCTGTCAGTTACAGCAGGTCTTCGGCATGGCGGAAGGGCTGGTGAACTACACCCGTCTGGACGACAGTCCTGAGCGAATCATCAATACCCAGGGACGCCCGATGTGCCCGGATGACGAGGTCTGGGTGGCCGATGCCGACGGTAATCCTTTGCCGCAGGGTGAGACCGGACGCCTGATGACGCGCGGGCCGTATACCTTCCGCGGCTATTTCAACAGTCCTGAACACAACGCCAGCGCCTTTGATGCCAACGGGTTCTACTGCTCAGGCGACCTGATCGCCATCGATCATGATGGTTACATCACCGTACAAGGGCGCGAGAAGGATCAGATCAACCGGGGCGGGGAGAAGATCGCCGCCGAAGAGATAGAAAACCTGTTACTGCGCCACCCGGCGGTGGTTCATGCGGCGCTGGTCAGCGTGGATGATGAGCTGATGGGCGAGAAAAGCTGTGCCTGTCTGGTGGTGAAAGAACCGCTGCGCGCAGTTCAGGTGCGTCGTTTCCTGCGTGAGCAGGGCGTGGCGGAGTTCAAATTACCGGACCGCGTCGAGTGCGTGGCGTCGCTGCCGCTGACCCCGGTCGGGAAAGTGGATAAAAAACAATTACGTCAGTGGCTGGCATCACGTTCACTGGCCTGAAGGAGAAAAGATATGGCAATTCCTAAACTGCAGGCTTATGCGCTGCCCACCGCGCTTGATGTTCCCGCCAATAAAGTTGACTGGGCGTTTGAACCCGAGCGTGCTGCGCTGCTGATCCACGACATGCAGGACTATTTTATCGGTTTTTGGGGCGATAACTGCCCGATGATGGAGCAGGTAGTGGCCAATATTGCCGCGCTGCGCCAGTACTGCAAAGCGCATAACATTCCGGTCTATTACACTGCCCAGCCGAAAGATCAAAGCGATGAAGACCGTGCCCTGTTGAACGATATGTGGGGACCGGGGCTGACGCGCTCGCCGGAACAGCAGAAGATTGTCGACGCGCTGGCCCCGGACGAAGCGGATACAATCCTGGTGAAATGGCGCTACAGCGCGTTTCATCGCTCCCCGCTGGAACAGATGCTGAAAGAAACTGGGCGTAATCAGCTGATTATTACCGGCGTCTACGCGCATATTGGCTGTATGACCACCGCAACCGACGCGTTCATGCGCGACATTAAGCCGTTTATGGTGGCCGATGCGTTGGCTGACTTTAGCCGCGATGAACACCTGATGTCGCTGAAATATGTTGCCGGACGCTCTGGGCGGGTGGTGATGACGCAGGAACTCTTGCCAACGCCGGTGCCTGCCAGTAAAGAGGCGCTACGCAGCGTTATTCTGCCGTTGCTGGATGAATCCGATGAGCCGCTGGATGACGAAAATCTGATCGACTACGGTCTGGATTCGGTACGGATGATGGCGCTGGCCGCCCGCTGGCGTAAAGTGCATGGCGATATCGACTTCGTGATGCTGGCGAAAAATCCGACCATTGACGCCTGGTGGAAACTGCTTTCCCGCGAGGTGAAGTAATGGTTGGGTTTGATTTCACAGGCAAAACCGTCTGGGTCACCGGCGCAGGAAAAGGCATTGGTTACACCACGGCGCTGGCGTTTGTTGACGCGGGTGCGCGGGTGACCGGCTTCGATCTGGCGTTTGACGGTGAAGCTTATCCGTTTGCCACCGAGGTGATGAATGTGGCAGATGCCCGGCAGGTGGCGCAGGTGTGCGAGCGCTTGCTGGCGAACACCGAGCGGCTGGACGTGCTGGTCAACGCCGCCGGGATTTTACGTATGGGGCCAACCGACGCGCTGAGCGTTGAGGACTGGCAGCAGACCTTCGCTGTCAATGTGGGCGGCGCGTTCAATCTGTTTCAGCACACCATGGCGCAGTTTCGCCGCCAGCAGGGCGGGGCGATAGTCACCGTTGCATCGGATGCGGCACATACGCCACGCATCGGTATGAGCGCTTACGGCGCGTCAAAAGCCGCGCTGAAAAGCCTGGCATTGACCGTCGGTCTGGAACTGGCTACGAGTGGCGTGCGCTGTAATGTGGTTTCGCCGGGGTCGACCGACACCGATATGCAACGTACGCTGTGGGTCAGTGACGACGCCGAACAGCAGCGTATTCGCGGGTTTGGCGAGCAGTTTAAGCTCGGCATTCCGTTGGGTAAGATTGCTCGTCCGCAGGAAATCGCCAACACTGTCTTATTCCTCGCCTCCGATCTGGCCAGCCATATCACCTTGCAGGATATCGTGGTGGACGGCGGCTCGACGCTGGGAGCGTAATGATGATCTGGAAACGACACCTCACGCTCGATGAACTCAATGCCACCAGCCAGAACACGTTGGTGGCGCATTTAGGCGTGGTCTATACCCGGCTGGGCGATGACGTGTTGGAAGCTGAAATGCCGGTGGACCATCGTACCCATCAGCCGTTTGGTCTGCTACACGGTGGCGCGTCGGCGGCACTGGCGGAAACGCTGGGATCGATGGCGGGCTACATGATGACCCGCGATGGACAATGTGTGGTCGGTACGGAACTCAATGCTACCCACCATCGTGCGGTATCGCAGGGAAAAGTGCGCGGCGTTTGTCAGCCGCTGCATCTCGGGCGGCAGAACCAAAGCTGGGAGATCGTGATTTTTGATGAGCAAGGACGGCGCTGCTGTACCTGTCGCTTAGGCACGGCGGTGATGGGGTGACATTGCCGACATCGTAAAATGAAATTGCAGGCTTAACAGGTAAATGAAGTGATCTAGTTAACAATGCAATGTAAATAGTCAGTAGAGTCTCGGGTTTATGTAGTTGTCAGGTTGTTAAATTCAGGAAAGGTGTTATAGAAACAAAATGTAACATCTTTCTGGATCACGCAAACGGACAACAACCATGAATAAATCAGGGAAATACCTTCTCTGGACATTGCTCTCCGTTATCGGAGCATTTGCCCTGGGATATATTGCGTTAAACCGTGGTGAACAGATCAACGCGCTGTGGATTGTGGTGGCGTCGGTCTGTGTCTATCTTATTGCCTACCGTTTTTATGGCCTGTACATCGCGAAAAATGTGCTGGCACTGGACCCGACGCGTATGACGCCAGCCGTGCGGCATAACGACGGTCTGGATTACGTTCCTACCGATAAAAAAGTATTGTTTGGTCACCACTTTGCGGCGATTGCCGGAGCGGGTCCGTTAGTCGGACCGGTGCTGGCAGCGCAAATGGGCTACCTGCCGGGCATGATCTGGCTACTGGCCGGGGTGGTACTGGCGGGCGCGGTGCAGGACTTTATGGTGCTGTTTGTCTCCACCCGTCGCGATGGTCGTTCCCTGGGCGAACTGGTGAAAGAAGAGATGGGCCCAACGGCGGGCGTGATTGCGCTGGTGGCCTGTTTTATGATCATGGTGATTATCCTCGCGGTGTTGGCGATGATCGTCGTGAAAGCGCTGACCCACAGCCCGTGGGGAACCTACACCGTAGCGTTTACCATCCCGCTGGCGATCTTTATGGGCATTTACCTGCGCTATCTGCGTCCGGGTCGCATTGGTGAGGTGTCGATTATCGGCCTGGTATTCCTGGTGTTTGCCATTATTTCCGGCGGCTGGGTGGCTGAAAGCCCAACCTGGGCACCGTACTTTGACTTTACCGGTGTACAGCTAACCTGGATGCTGGTGGGTTACGGCTTCGTGGCCGCCGTGCTGCCGGTGTGGCTGCTGCTGGCACCGCGTGACTACCTGTCTACCTTCCTGAAGATTGGTACTATTGTCGGTCTGGCGGTGGGCATTCTGATCATGCGTCCAACGCTGACCATGCCTGCGCTGACCAAATTCGTTGACGGTACCGGTCCGGTGTGGACGGGCAACCTGTTCCCATTCCTGTTTATTACCATTGCCTGCGGGGCGGTTTCTGGCTTCCATGCGCTGATTGCGTCCGGCACCACGCCGAAGATGCTGGCAAATGAAGGGCAGGCTTGTTTTATCGGCTACGGCGGGATGCTGATGGAGTCCTTTGTCGCCATCATGGCGCTGGTCTCTGCGTGTATCATCGATCCGGGCGTGTACTTTGCGATGAACAG
Source organism: Citrobacter sp. wls718 (assembly GCF_005280945.1). NCBI lineage: Bacteria > Pseudomonadati > Pseudomonadota > Gammaproteobacteria > Enterobacterales > Enterobacteriaceae > Citrobacter > Citrobacter sp. wls718. The sequence goes on along the minus strand of NZ_SZWV01000094.1, from coordinate 43,147 downwards.
CCCGATGGCGGTGCTGGCACCTGCAGGCACGGTGGATGTGGTCGCTTCTGCGGCGCAGGTGGTCAGTAGCTGGGGCTTTGCCATTACTCCGGATACCCTGCATCAAATCGCTAACGAAGTGGGCGAGCAATCCATTATTTCTCGTGCGGGCGGTGCGCCTACTCTGGCGGTAGGGATGGCGTACATTCTGCACGGTGCGCTGGGTGGCATGATGGATGTGTCGTTCTGGTATCACTTCGCTATTCTGTTCGAAGCCCTGTTTATTCTGACCGCGGTCGATGCCGGTACGCGTGCTGCACGCTTTATGTTGCAGGACCTGTTGGGCGTGGTGTCACCAGGCCTGAAGCGTACTGATTCACTGCCTGCGAACCTGTTGGCAACGGCGCTGTGCGTGCTGGCCTGGGGTTACTTCCTGCACCAGGGCGTGGTGGATCCATTAGGCGGTATCAACACCCTGTGGCCGCTGTTTGGTATCGCCAACCAGATGCTGGCTGGCATGGCGCTGATGCTGTGTGCGGTGGTACTGTTCAAGATGAAACGTCAGCGCTACGCATGGGTGGCGCTGGTGCCAACCGCCTGGCTGCTGATTTGTACTCTGACCGCCGGCTGGCAGAAAGCTTTTAGCCCGGATACCAAAATTGGCTTCCTGGCGATCGCCAACAAGTTCCAGGCGATGATCGATAGCGGTAACATTCCGGCGCAATACACCCAGTCGCAGCTTTCACAATTGGTGTTTAACAACCGTCTGGATGCTGGACTGACCATCTTCTTCATGGTGGTGGTGGTGGTTCTGGGTCTGTTCGCCATTAAAACGGCGAGGGCTGCGCTGAAAGAGGACAAACCGACGTCAAAAGAAACGCCGTACGAACCGATGCCAGAGAATGTCGAAGAAATCGTAGCGCAGGCGAAAGGCGCGCACTAATATTCTCATAACCCACAAGCCCTCTCCGCAGCGGGGAGGGCGTTTGCATGACAGGGAATGACTATGTTTGAAACACTCGCAAAAGCCGGGAAATATTTAGGTCAAACCGCCCGCCTGATGATTGGCGTGCCGGATTATGACAACTATGTTGAGCATATGCGCGTCACGCATCCGGAGCAGGCGCCGATGACCTACGAAGAATTCTTCCGTGAGCGTCAGGATGCGCGCTATGGGGGCAAAGGCGGCGCGAAGTGCTGTTGATTTTTTGCCGGATGGCGCTGACGCTTATCCGGCCTACAACACCGCATTGCGTAGGCCTGATAAGGCGAAGCCGCCATCAGGCAACCCACCATCAGGTAACCCACATCGCACTCACACCGTAAACGACTCCACCTTCTCAAACGCCGCGCGCAGCGTTTCTGGTGTTAACGTGACCGGCAGCGCGTGAATGGATTCCACCGGGCGCAATGTGTGCGCAATCACCTTATCGATCTCAGCACGGTTATTTATATCCACGTCTAACTGGGCCAACCGGGTGGGTAAATTGAAACGCTGGTAGGCTGAAGTGAGTTGAGCCAGTACATCGTCTTGCCCCAGCAGCGCACTCTGTACCAGGATGCCGTAGGCCACTTTGGTACCGTGTAAAAACGCCTCCGTCTGCGGGAGCACCGTCAGACCGTTATGCACCGAATGTGCCGCCGCCACGCGGGTGTAACGCTCGCCCAGACCGCCCACCATGCCGCCGCCGGCAATGATTGCATCCACCACATCACAAAACGCCTGACTCAGTTTCCCCTGCTTTTTATCAGCCAGCGCCTGCTCGCTGTATTCCAGCAGCACGTCGCGAATAGCCAGCGCGCCGTTAATCCCCAGGCGCACGGTCAGCGGCAACGTTTCGGGCTGCGGTGCCAGCACGACTGCTTCGTACCACTTCGCCAGCGTGTCGCCGATGCCCGCGAGTAAGTATTCCTCTGGTGCATTGAGGATTATCTGCGGCTCCACCAGCACCAGAAAGTTGGCGTCATCGAAAATGTCGAAGTGCAGCGCCTGACCGGCATCGTTGTACCACACGGAGAGCGGCGTCCAGGCCGCACAGGTCGCGGCAATGGTTGGGATCGCCACGAAAGGCAAACCGAGACGACGGGCCAGCGCTTTGGCGGTGTCGAGTAATGTGCCGCCGCCCACGCCAATCACCACGCTGCGGTGATCACCGGCATCTTCTGCCAGTTGCTGAACGTCTGTTTCGCTGCAATGACCGGTAAACAGCAGGTGCTTTGCCCCGTCACAATTAAATGCGCCAGGCAGATAGGGACGGGCAGCGGCGATAGCACGCTCGCCATACACCCAGACGGCGCGCGACAGTATGTCGGCGGTGAAGAAATTATGCAGTCTGGACAGGCTGCCGGTATGGGAAAAGTAATTGGCCGGGCCGACGACGACGCGAATTTCGCTCTGACTCATGTTGTGTTGTCCTTTTGGCTGTCCTGTCCACGCAGGTTATTTTTATATAGACGTCTAAACGTCTTGATTGCCAAATACTAACATCGTGTTATAGTGGCTTCAACCACAACATCACACGTCAGGATAACAATAATGAGTAATAACTCGCTGATTGTGCAAAGCAAACTCCCCAATTTAGGCACTACCATATTCTCGCAAATGAGCGCCCTGGCACAGGAACATCAGGCGATTAACCTGTCGCAGGGATTCCCGGATTTTGACGGTCCGCACTATCTGCAAGAACGCCTGGCGTACCATGTAGCGCAAGGGGCGAACCAATATGCCCCCATGACAGGTGTGCAGTCGCTGCGTGAAGCCATCGCCGACAAAACCGCCGAGTTATACGGCTATAAACCGGATGCTGACAGTGAGGTTACGGTGACGGCGGGAGCGACGGAAGCATTGTACTCGGCGATTACGGCCTTAGTGCGACCCGGCGATGAGGTGATTTGTTTTGACCCGAGCTATGACAGCTATGCGCCTGCGGTGGCGCTATCTGGTGGCGTGGTTAAACGTATCGCGCTGCAGCCGCCGTCTTTTCGCGTGGACTGGCAGGCATTTACCGCGTTGTTGAGCGACAGGACCCGACTGGTGATCCTCAATACACCGCATAACCCCTCTGCCACCGTCTGGCAAAAAGCAGACTTTGATGCGCTGTGGCAGGCCATTAAAGCACGCGATATTTTTGTGGTAAGCGATGAAGTCTATGAACACATCTGCTTTGCCGCGCAAGGGCATGCCAGCGTGCTGGCACATCCGCAGCTGCGCGAGCGTGCGGTTGCGGTCTCATCATTCGGCAAAACCTACCATATGACCGGCTGGAAAGTCGGGTACTGTGTGGCGCCAAAAAACATCAGCGTCGAATTACGTAAGGTACACCAGTATTTGACCTTCTCGGTCAATACGCCAGCGCAGTTGGCACTGGCGGATATGCTGCGGGCCGACCCAACGCATTACCGCGACCTGCCCGCGTTTTATCAGCGAAAACGTGATGTGCTGGTGAACGCACTCCGTGACAGTCGTTTGGACATTTTGCCCTGCGAAGGGACGTATTTTTTGCTGATCGATTACAGTGCCGTCTCGGATCTCGATGATGTGGCGTTTTGCCAGTGGCTGACCAAAGAGGTGGGGGTAGCAGCGATCCCTCTGTCAGTTTTTTGCGCCGATCCTTTCCCACACAAGTTGATTCGCCTGTGTTTTGCCAAGCAGGAATCGACGCTGTTGGCGGCAGCAGAACGCCTGGCCGCGTTGTAGTTACTTCACCGTCCAGGCTTTGGAGAATCGGCGGTCGGCGAACAATTCTTGCAGACCGTTGATTTGCTTGAGACGTAATACCTCATCACTGTCCATCCCGAGGTCTTTACCGATTTTTTCTTCACTCCAGCCGAGGAGTGATAATTCACGGACAATTTCAGACATGGCGTGGATTTGATGCCGTCCGTGAGCACGGTTGTGACGAATCGTTGCCGCCATACGTTCATGCCGTTCACGCTGCAAGCAGGTGATGGGTAAATAACCTTTTAGTCGGGATCTCAGCGAGGGTTTGCTTTTGCCTAATTCATGTCGATGAAAACCATCAATGATTTCATATTCTTCTTCCGTTGAGTGAACCACAACGATGGGTTGGGTAAATCCATCTGCCTCGATGGATTTCAGCAGCAGTCTTTTCTCCGGCGGCGCCACGTTATTAGGGTTGTAGTCGTTAGGCGTAATATGATTTCCTTCGACCCATAACACACAATCTACCGGCTCTTCGCGAAAAGGACTGACGCTGTGGATGGCTATTCTGAATTCATTTATGGCCTCAATTCGCTCTTTTTCGGGGAGTTCAGAAAGAAAACCGAGGAGCTCCTGTGTTAATCGTTGTTGCATAAAATCCCCCATTCCTGACGTTTTGTTTTCATGCGTTCGTTATAGCGTTGGTAGCTTTTTGACTTTGTTGGACTAAAAGAAAGCGCCCGACACCAGTAATCATTATTCAGCAGGACTTTGCAGATTCGCCGCCATGAGGGGATATCTCTGGACCCAATATCACCGTCTTGATTTTGCGGGATATCGGTCATACCTTTTTTCTTATACCACTGAATATAGACGGCGATTTTGTTGCGATAGTGCTCAGCTGTCTGTTCTGGCATGCTGTTTAGTAGCAGCATGGCGTACTCTTGCCAGCTTAAATGATCCGGTTTTAATATTTTCCGGTGTCCGTAAAAATGGTTGTCATGACCGGCATAAATACCCCCGCTTTTAACGCCGCTCACGCGGGCGCACATGGCTGCCCATCGCTGCGGTTCAATAACGTGATAGAGCCAAAGGCCCTGGCGTTGTTCCGGGCCAAAGGGTTCGTAAATGCGCATGTATCGCGTCGGGACACCGGCCTGGTACATCAGGTTATACAAGGGGTTGCATGTCATATTTGTTTTAGCAAACCAGGTCCAGATATCGGCCGTTTTCCAATCATAGATGGGATAAATGTACCAGGTATGTCCCCCAGGCGCGGCGGTGGTCCAGGGTTTATCATCGGCAAAGCGCTGCTTATGTGAATTGGCAATCGCGACAAAGCGATTATATGACTCGTCGGCACGGATCCCGACCAGCATTGCGGCCGGCCGCTTTTCTGAAAACCAGTCAGCGAACTCGCGAACGAATTGTTCAAAGGTCATTCCGGTCTGATAGAAATGGAAGAACTGGGGATCGGTAATGGCATCTGCTGGCGGTTGGCGAACCCATTGCGTATTCGGCTCCCAGCACTGCCATTCCGGCTGAAATTGCGAGAGTGAATTTTGCGTGGTTAACGGCAAGGCGACCCAATAAAACCGTTCAATAACGTCGGAGTAATGTTCGCGCAATGCCTGCACATAGTCGATAGTGCAGGAAAACTGGGCCTCCCAGTCGATAAATAATACGTGAATTTTTTTATGCATCTGACGGGCCAGTGTGGCCGTCAGATGCAACATCACCCCTGAATCTTTGCCACCTGATAATGAAACACAAATGCGCGGCAGCGTTTCCAGCGTCCACGTAATGCGCTCCTGAGCGGCTTCAAGTACATTTTTACTTAGCGGTATTTTATAAACAGACATATCAAGCTCAGGTCGTAACTTTATTATTTTTATACATAATAAATGGTTGTAATAAGATATGCTAATTTACGGGTCACGCAACTTTTTTAAATATATTTACTTGGTGTATGGGTTCCATTGATTCATATCGCGCATGTATTGAATTAAAAAATAAACGATGTTGGCTCATTCGCTAGCGGGTATAATTCTTTTTATATATTCAGCAAAGCCGCTGTTGTTAAGTGAGGCGCGATTATACATCAGAAAAAGTTCGGCTGACGGTATCTTTATACCAATATCTATTTCTTTTAGATTGAAAATAGGTGCGTAGTGCTCGAAAATGACTCTGGGAATAATACCGATGATATCAGTGCTGGAAATGACGTTGGTAATTGAAATAAGAGAGTCGCTGCTAAACCCTATATTACGATTGGCCATAAATTCGTTAGTTTTTGACTGGTACTCTTTCATACCCAGTTCTTCAGAGAGAAGAGAGGTAAACTGTTCTTCCAGTACTTGTTTAAGTGTGCTTGAAGCATTTATTCTGGGGTGGTTGCTACTGCAAACCAATACACCTTCGATGGTTTTGAACGGGGCGCAGATAATGGAACGATTGCGCACGGGTACAATAGTAGCGACCAGATCTGCTTTGCGATAAGCCAATATGTTTTCAGCCGTTTCTGCTGACATTAATATATCATGATGTTCAATTTCGACATCGGCATCCTCTCTCAGATAATGAATTAACTCTTTTATATTAAAACCGGTAACAAGTTGTGGGCAGTAAATGACAAACTTCTTTTTCAGGCTGGAGCTATGCATGATATTTATCGTTTGCTCCAGATTGTTAAGATTTTGCTCAAGATGATGGTGCAGGTTAATGCCTGTCACCGTAGGCGTGATCCCTTTACCAGACCGAATAAATAGAGGGTCATTAAACTGTGTGCGTAGTCTTTGCAACGACTGACTTACGGCGGATGGCGTGATATACAGCGTTTCGGCGGCCTTACTGATACTCAAATGTTGATAAATACACTCAAAAATAACCAATAGGTTGAGATCGAATTTTTTAAGGTCATAGAGGTTAGCCATATGTATATTCTCATTGTTATTTTATGTGGAAATATTTCATTTTTATATATTTGAATTGCAAGTTATTTCTTTTAAGAATCTTTTATACGCTTAATGAATAGTTAACTTAAACTAAAGTATCACAGTCAGTATTAATTTGACGAGTAGAAAATGCATCATGAGTGATTGAAATGAGAATGATAACAATCACTCATAATATTAGTTTTAGTTATTACCCATTATAATGTCCAGTTTTTCTTTATCCGGCAGCCCGACGGCCTGTTGTAATGTGTTGTCTTTGCTCATGTAGTAGATTGCCGGCGTGACGTTAGCGCCCAAATCATCCATCAATTTTTGGTTGATATTCAATACCTTCAGCTGCTCGGAAGGGGGCGTCTCTGGCATTTTCAGCGTGAGTTTACCGCCAGAGGCCTCATAGTCATGCCATGTTTTAGCCGGATCTTTGCTGGCCAGAATTGCTGCGGCGGTTGCCGGACTCTCGGGCTTGATTACGCCGACCAACAATGTCCGGAGTTGTACTTTTCCTGAATCAACCCATGGACGTGCCTGTTGCCAAAATTGTTTGCAATATGGGCAGAAGGGATCGGCGAAAACATAGACAATAACCGGCGCGTCTTTTTTCCCGTCCAGAATCCACGACGCTTTTTCCATGCGCTGCCACATTTCACGGCCTGCAGGTGCATAGATTTCTTTTTCTATCAATGTATTACTGAGGTTTTCGCCTTTTTCATTATACATGTAGCCGGAAATGGCGTGTTTCCCGTCAGGCGTGACATAGATAGTCACTCCCATATCCTGGTATTTTCCCAGGTAACCTTTCATTCCACCTGGCGCGTCAAACGGCTTGAGGATGGTAATGCCCTGTTTTTCGATGGCTTTTACCGGGGCAGGGAGTTCTTCGGCGTGCACGATGGCAGGGAGCAAAGCGAAGAGTAATGTACGTTTAAACATTGATTTTCCTTATAAAATCAAAAGGAAAGGGGGCTGAATTGCAAAACCTATCACAGCCATAGGTAAGACCGACGGTCTGTCGATTGCCCTTTCTTGAGTGGGGTGATGTAATCCCAATCGCTGTTACAACCTTTGTTAAGGTAATGTAGAGCGCAACACTTAGCCAGTCCGCTGGCACTGAAGTTATCTGCGGGTAACTCGGGTAATGGGCTCCCTGCAAAGGGGGCCTTTTTACTTTTTGCTACGGTTTCACAACATTTTGTTGAGTCGGTTGTTAGTTAACGCTTATTGATTTGATAAAGGAAACGCATTAGCCCTGATGAAAGATTTTCGTTAACTTATCCCTCAACGAAAACACGGAGGAAGTACAGATGTCTTTGATTAATACCAAAATTAAACCTTTCAAAAACCAGGCGTTCAAAAACGGTGAGTTCATCGAAGTTACCGAGAAAGATATCGAAGGTCGTTGGAGTGTTTTCTTCTTCTACCCGGCTGATTTTACGTTCGTATGCCCGACTGAACTGGGCGACGTGGCAGACCATTACGAAGAACTGCAGAAGCTGGGCGTAGACGTTTACTCTGTATCTACCGATACCCACTTTACGCACAAAGCCTGGCACAGCAGCTCTGACACCATCGCCAAAATCAAATACGCGATGATCGGTGACCCGACTGGCGCCCTGACCCGTAACTTCGACAACATGCGTGAAGATGAAGGTCTGGCTGACCGTGCAACGTTCGTTGTTGACCCGCAGGGTATCATCCAGGCGATCGAAGTTACCGCTGAAGGTATCGGCCGCGATGCGTCTGACCTGCTGCGTAAAATTAAAGCCGCGCAGTATGTCGCTTCTCACCCTGGCGAAGTGTGCCCGGCTAAGTGGAAAGAGGGTGAAGCGACATTAGCGCCGTCCCTGGACCTGGTCGGTAAAATCTAAATTTTCGTCGTCTTTCACGTCATAGCCGTGTTGGCGTCACCTGCTTACCCCGGTCACTTACTTCTGTAAGCTCCCGGGGATTCTCAGGCTAGCCGCCTTGCTCTGACGCGAAATACTTAGGAAATTACGTCAGCCATGGGCGCAGGCGCGCCCATTTTATTCCAGCATCATGACGCAAGTTGCATTGATGCAGTCCCGTGAAATCGGCTTGCATGATGATGTTTTCAGAGAGGGAAGAACAATGCTCGACACAAATATGAAAACCCAGCTCAGGGCTTACCTTGAGAAACTGACCAAACCTGTTGAGCTGATTGCTACGCTGGATGACAGCGCTAAATCGGCAGAAATCAAGGAACTGCTAACTGAAATTGCTGAACTGTCAGAGAAAGTAACCTTTAAAGAAGACAACACGCTGGCAGTACGTAAGCCATCGTTTCTGATTACTAATCCAGGTTCTCACCAGGGACCGCGTTTTGCCGGCTCTCCACTGGGCCACGAGTTTACGTCTCTGGTTTTGGCGCTGCTGTGGACCGGTGGTCATCCGTCAAAAGAAGCGCAGTCTCTGCTGGAGCAGATCCGCGATCTCGATGGCGATTTTGAGTTTGAAACCTATTATTCACTGTCCTGCCACAACTGTCCTGACGTGGTGCAGGCGCTGAACCTGATGTCGGTGCTGAACCCGCGTATCAAGCATACGGCGATTGATGGCGGTACTTTCCAGAATGAGATTACCGATCGCAACGTGATGGGTGTTCCGGCCGTGTATATGAACGGCAAAGAGTTTGGTCAGGGGCGAATGACGCTGACGGAAATCGTCGCCAAAGTCGATACCGGTGCTGAGAAGCGCGCGGCAGAAGAGCTGAATAAACGTGATGCCTATGATGTGCTGATCGTCGGTTCGGGTCCTGCAGGGGCGGCGGCGGCAGTGTATTCCGCACGTAAAGGTATTCGTACCGGCTTGATGGGTGAACGCTTTGGCGGTCAGGTGCTGGATACCGTTGATATCGAAAACTATATCTCGGTGCCGAAAACCGAAGGTCAAAAACTGGCAGGCGCGCTGAAAGCACACGTTGATGACTATGATGTTGATGTGATTGATAGCCAGAGCGCCAGCAAGTTGGTTCCTGCTGCGCAGGAAGGCGGCTTGCACCAGATTGAAACGGCCTCCGGCGCGGTGCTAAAAGCACGCAGCATTATTATTGCCACCGGTGCCAAATGGCGCAACATGAACGTACCGGGCGAAGATAAGTATCGGACCAAAGGCGTAACCTATTGCCCGCACTGTGATGGCCCACTGTTTAAAGGCAAACGCGTGGCGGTGATTGGCGGCGGTAACTCGGGCGTTGAAGCTGCTATCGATCTGGCCGGTATAGTTGAACATGTGACGCTGCTTGAGTTTGCGCCGGAAATGAAGGCTGATCAGGTTCTGCAAAATAAAGTGCGTAGCCTGAAAAACGTCGACATTATTCTGAATGCGCAAACTACTGAAGTGAAGGGTGACGGTAGTAAGGTGACCGGTCTGGAATACCGCGATCGCGTCAGCGGCGACGTCCACAATGTGGAACTTGCGGGTATTTTTGTGCAGATTGGCCTGCTGCCAAACACCAACTGGCTGGAAGGTGCCGTTGAGCGTAATCGCATGGGCGAAATCATTATTGATGCCAAATGTGAAACCAGCGTGAAAGGGGTTTTCGCTGCGGGTGACTGCACCACCGTGCCGTACAAACAGATAATCATAGCTACCGGCGAAGGTGCAAAAGCCTCACTGAGCGCCTTTGATTACCTGATTCGCTCCACCGTACAATAAGAAAGAAAGTAAGACTCACCTGCAAAAGAAGGAAAATGCCTGAGGTCGCAAACGCGTTTCAGGCTTACCGATTCGATGAAATAACATCGATGCGGAAT
>NZ_SZWV01000094.1:0-32750 GCF_005280945.1 Citrobacter sp. wls718 | reverse complement strand
CGAAAGGTAGCCCCTTTTTTTAACGAACGACCAGCACCGGCAGGGTGGCGTGGCGGACTACGCTGGAGGCGTTAGAACCCAGCAGATGGGTGCTGATTGATGGGTTGCGCGATCCAATGACCACCACATCGGCGTTCAGCTCTTCGCCCAACTCGTTGACTACATCACGTACGCTACCAAAGCGAACGTGCTGTTTGATGCGAGAAGGATCAATACTGAAGTGACTGACCATCGTTTGCAGGCGGGTTTCCGCTTCGTGCTGCAGATGTTCCTCAAAACGGCGAACGTCAGCAGCAAAACGATGCAGGCTCAGGCTGGCGGAGCCAGGAAGCACATGCAGAAGATGGATAATCCCATTTTCCTGTGCCAGAAATTCTGCATGGCGAACAGCCTTGTCGCTCAGTTCCATTTCGAATACATCAACAGGCATTATGATTGTGTTGTACATAAACATTCTCCTTGTCATTACATGAACACATAACAGCATAGTATTAAAAATGATTCTGTCAGTCACGACACAGATTTATGTTTTGCGAGCAGGAAAGGGAAAGCAGCAATAATGTCAATGAGGGGCGGGGATATAATCGGAAAGAGGATGCGTAAGCATCCCCTGTAAGATAAAGCGAGTAGCTTTGCTATAACAGAGTTAGCGCAGGTAGTCGCCCGCAGCTTCAGGCTGGTACTCAAGTTCGATGACTTCGAGATGGGTTGATGTACCACCTGGTAGTTCCCAGTGGATCGTGTCGCCAACGCGCAGACCCAGAAGGGCAGCACCTACCGGGGCCATCACCGACAGTTGAGTACTGCTGTCGGTCATCGTGGCCGGATACACCAGGGTACGCACTCGGACTTCACCATCGCTCAGATTGCGGAATTTCACGCGGCTGTTCATGGTGACGACATCGTGCGGCATGGTTTCTGGAGAACACATTTGGGCGCGATCCAGCTCGGCGTTTAAGGCGTCAGCAATCGGTAAACCCGCAAACGCAGGTTGCTCCAACAGGCGGTCAATGCGCTCAGCATCGAGGTCGTTAATGATGATAGTTGGTCTGGACATTTATTACTCCATGTCGTCGATACTGCGGGTGCGCAGGTAAATAATCCCAAAAGAAAACCCTCACCGTCAGGCGGCAAGGGTTTAGCTTTTATGATGATACTGAGACTTACCCCAGGTTTGAAGTGATTTAGTTCACATTCAGGCGATCAATAACCGACTTTGTCGAGGATAAACTGCTTGCCGCAGTTTCCAGGATGCGCTTGCGGCAGGAACGATGCTGCGGAAAGCGGGGCATTAATGGTGGCTGCCTTGAGCGTAAACTGGATTTCAGTCAGGTAGGCCGGATTACCGTGACAGCTTAACTTCACTGCCTTCACGCTTTCTTTACCCCAGGTTTTCGCGACGGCGGCGTCAAATGCGTTGCGGCTGACGGTTTTTCCGTAATTGTCGGCAATAAATTTGCCGAGTTCGGTATTTTTTATCTCGCTATTCATTCGCACCATAGTGCCAAAGTACGCGTCAGGATCGAAACCAAAACAGGCGCCGTGCTTGGCATATTCGTAACGTTCGAGACACGATGTTCCGCCAGCGCCGGGCATCACAGCGCTCAGTTTTGCGGCGCTTTCCAGCGAAAGCCCCGTTTCTGGCGCGGCGCATTTGCGACTGGCACGAGCCTCCGGCAGGTTTGGTATAGGGCGTGTGGCGCAGCCAAAGCGCATCCACCGACGATTATCTACACCGCGGGCAGCAATCGATTTTGGCAGGCCAGGCCACAGACCGTGAACGGTCAGGAAATCTGCTTTATTTGCGGTTTCTTTTTGCAGGCGGCATTCGTCGGGTTCCTGACGATTACGTTCGTGTTGGCTCTGACAAAAACCGGTTTGCCAGGAGAGCGCCAGCACATAGCGATCAAAGTCACCGTACTGTTTTGCCTGAAGTTGTTCGGCCTGGGCCGCAGAAACCGGCAGCAGAAGTGCCGTCAGCAAAGAGCAATAACGCCATGTCGATGTCATGATGAATTCGGATACTTATATAATTTCTGAATGTCATCTATTAAATCATAAAAAAAGCCGCTCAGGTTTAGCTGAGCGGCATCATTTTCGTTACGCGTTTTTGCTAAGGACTAAGAAGTACGATTAGCTCCACATTGCCAGAATCGGCCAGCCGACCAGCAGAAGCATGGCGATATAGATAACGCCGAAGATGGCGCCCAGACGCCAGTAGTCTTTGGACTTCACATAACCACAGCCGTAGATGATCACGCCAGGGCCGGTGGCATACGGTGTCAGACAACCCATGATACCGATGGACAGCACCAGCAGAATACACAGATGCTCCATTGGCACGCCCGGGATCCCTTTACCGACCGCCAGAATTACTGGCAGCATGGTCGCGGTATGCGCAGACAGGCTGGCAAACAGGTAGTGAGCAAAGTAGAACACCAGCACCAGCACGATCACGGTCGCGTTAGGCGAGAAGCCTTCCAGGTGTGAGCTCATGGTGTTAGCGAACCAGTCGATAAAACCGGAACGGGTTAAGCCGTTGGCCATTACCACCAGGGTGGCAAGGTTGACCAGCGTGTTCCATGCGCTGTTATAGCGGGTAATGTCTTTCCACGGTACTACGTGCAGAGCCAACATTAGAGAAACCGCCAGCAGACCCACGGCGGTGGCATCAATCAGCTTGCCGCCGAATACCCACAGACCCAGGCTCAGCAGCACCAGACCGATCAGGGTCATCTCTTTACGGGTCAGTTTACCCATGGTTTTCAGTTCGTCACCGGCCCATGCGGCAACTTCTGCACTGTGAGTGACTTCGGGTTTGTACAGAACGTAGGATAACCACGGCGCAACGATCAGCAAAATAATACCGACTGGCAGGAAGCTGAGGAACCATTGCAGCCAGCTGATCTGAATACCGGCAATTTTGTTAACGAATTCCAGACCCAGTACGTTTGGCGCAGCGCCGGTAACGAACATAGAGGAACTCAGGCTGGTACTGATCACCATCATCCACATCAGATAACCGCCGATACGGCGTGCTGATGGATCGTTCGGGAATGATTTAAACAGCGGCGGCAGGTTCTTGATAACCGGAAAAACGGTACCACCGGTACGCGCAGTGTTCGACGGTGTAAATGGCGCCAGCAGGATGTCGATTATAACAATCGCATAGCCCAGTGTCAGGGTACGTTTCCCCATGAACTTCACCAGGAACAGCGCGATACGACGACCCAGACCGGTGACTTCATAACCCAGTGCGAAGATGAACGCACCAAACACCAGCCAGACGGTGGTGCTGGAGAAGCCAGCCAGACCCCACTTCAGCGCCTGTTTGCCGGCGTGAAAGGTGGGGTCTGCCAGTTCTGTGGCATCAAACAGCAGGTAGTTGCTGCCGATAACGCAAATTGTCACGGCGATAAAGCTGATCGCTGTTGCCGGGATTGGCTCGAGGATCATACCGACAATCATGGCAACAAACACGGCAAAGTAGTGCCAGGCCTGCGGGGGCATTCCATCAGGGACGGGGATAAGAAACATGACACCCATGACGACCAGCGGGGCCAGTAACTTCCATATACTATCTTTTGATAAAGACATGAATGATTCTCCGGAAAGGATCTTTAATGGTGATAATGATGAACTTGTGAAATCTGAGCTAAGAACCAGGTGACAATCAGCAGATCGGCACAGCCTCCAGGACTGAGGTTGCGTTCAATGCACTGTTGGTCGAACTGGTGCAGGTAATTGAGATCGGCGGGGGTGCGAATTCCCCCTTGCTGCAATAATGTGGCAGATTGCTGCTGTAACCAGCGCAGACCCTCAGCGCCACCGCGGGAAGCTACGTTGGTATCGCCGTTGATTGCCATAAGCAGCAGTAAGGTATCGAGCAATGCCAGTTCAGGATCGCGACCCTGAGACAGCAATGCGCGGTAGTGCGGTAACGCGTGGTGAATCACTAATGGATAGCCCGCTTCAGCTTCACCGCGAGCCCCGGTTAATCCCAGTTGTTGATACAGACGTTGGCCAGCCGTGAGTTGTTGATTGTTCTGGCGCAGTTCGCGCTCGGTCAGGCCGCGGCAAAAGGCTGCTGCTGTAGAGCAAATGGTTTCAGGTGTGACGGTCTGGCTGAGCTGGTGCAGGCGACCAATGGCGGCGCACAGCAATCCCAGCGAAAAGATACTGCCTTTATGGGTGTTCACCCCGGCAGTGGCGCGAAACATCTCGGCCTCGCAGGCCATCCCCACCGGACGCAGTCCTTTCAGCACATCTTCAGGTACCAGTTGCGCGCTGAAGGCCCCGTATTCGACGAAACGCGGCAGCCAGGCGTGGATCGCCTCGGCGCTGCGGTGAAAGTCATCCAGCGCCATGTCTTTGTGCGCGCCGTTGTTAATACGATCCACCAGACCGGGTTTGGGAGACAGGTTGACTTCCGTCAGCATGGCACGCCACGCGAGCGTCGCGTACGCTTCTGGTAAATCCTGAGGAAGAACGGCGGATTTAGTCGATGTTGCGGGAATCGGCATCATGCAGCAGTTCCTCCATGCGAATAAGTAACTCGGAAAGCGTGTGGGTTTTACCCCGCGCGCAGTCGGCTGCGCTTTGCTCGCACAGCAGGCAGCGGCGTGCAGGGAGCGTAAAATGACGGCGAGACAGGATTTCTCCTTCCGGAGTCAGGACATCGAGGTCCCATAACCGTCCCAGCGGGTGTGAATGCTCAAGCTCTATGGTGGCGAGCTTGAGGTCGTGTGCCGGGGCCTCTATAGACAACAGACCTTCCGGCCCGCTGGCAGAAACCCGCGCAGATTGCTCCCTGACCATCCAGCCCGATTTTTCCGCCAGCGTGAGCAGGGCAGTGATACCGTGATTAAAAATGCGACGAGTGAGTTCGCTGTCTTTAATCGGACCCGGTGCGACCACGGTAAAAGAGACCAGTGGCGCGCAGTGGCGGGTGAGCCAGGCATGCTGCCGTGCTTGTCTCTCATCGCGGCTGGCGAGCAGCTCGGGAATAGAAACCGCGTGGCAGGTGGCATGTTCAGGGAGCAGGTGCATGGCTTATTCCTTCACCTGATGCACAACATCAATCACTGAACCGTCGCGGTAACGCACAACGGCAATCACCCGGTCGGTGAATTCGATGGCGCGTGGCTGACCGGTAAGCTGCTGTGCACGCTCGCGCAGCCAGTCGATGGAGACCACTTTCATCCCCGCTTCCTGCAAACGTTCAGCCAGTTCAGGACGTGCAGGGTTGACGGCGATACCGTGGTCAGTGACCAGGATGTCAATGCTGGAGCCAGGGGTGACGCAGGTCAGCACGTTATCAACCAGCGTCGGGATGCGACCGCGAACCAATGGGGCGACGATAATCGACAGTGCAGCACCGACAGCGGTATCGCAGTGGCCACCGGATGCGCCGCGCAGCACACCGTCGGAGCCGGTCAGCACGTTGACGTTGAAGTTCGTATCCACTTCCAGTGCGCTCAGCACTACGACATCCAGACGGTCAACCGATGCGCCTTTCGAACCCCAGTTAGCGTACTGGTTAGCGCTGATCTCAATATGGTTTGGATTGCGGGCCAGGGATTTTGCGGCGGCACTGTCGAAGCTCTGTACATCCAGCAGTTTGCGGATTAACCCTTTTTCATGCAGGTCAACGATGGTGGCAGTGATGCCGCCCAGTGCGAAGTCGGCGCGGATGTCGCGGCTGCGCATTTTGTCTTCCAGGAAGCGGGTTACGGCCAGCGAGGCGCCACCGGTACCGGTCTGCAAAGAGAAGCCCTCATTGAAGTAACCGGAATTGGCAATCACCTCTGCCGCGCTGCGAGCGATCAGCAGCTCACGCGGGTTGGTCGTCATGCGGGTTGCATCGGCGCCAATTTTGTCCGCATCACCGACCTGCTCGATCTGCACGATCAGATCCACCTGATCCTGGGTGATACTGGCCGGATTATGCGGGTAGCTCAGCAGTTGTTCGGTCAGCAGGACCACCTGTTTAGCGTTATCGGCATCGACACGGGCGTAGCCGAGTGAGCCACAGCAGGCTTTACCGGTGTAGCCGTTAGCATTACCAAATTGGTCGCAGGACGGTACGCCGAGGAAGGCTACGTCAATGCTTAACTCACCGCTTTGCACCAGGTGTACGCGACCGCCGTGAGAGTGGACCTGCACAGGTTCAGCCAGTAAACCGCGGGAGATCTCTTCCGCCAGCGGACCACGCAGACCGGAAGTATAAATGCGGCTGACGACGCCCTGACGAATGTGTTCCACCAGCGGAGCGTGACAGTCGCTCAGGGAGCTGGACGCCAGCGTCAGGTTTTTAAAGCCCATGACGGCAATGGTATCCATCACCAGGTTAATGGTCAGGTCGCCACCGCGGAAAGCGTGGTGGAAAGAGATAGTCATTCCATCCTGTAAACCTGAACGGCGAATAGCGTCTTCCAGGTTAGCGCACAGTTTTTTGTCGCGGGGTTTTTGCGCCTGTAACGCGACTTTTGCGCTGCTGTGGAAAGCGGAAAGGTCGCTTTCAGCATGACGGCTCCAGGTCGCCACGCGATCCTGTCGTTGAGACTGTTCGATTTTCTGCGTCATTTTTTTGCCTTATTCTTCGCGAATGCCGGAAAGTTCTGCACGGGAGATAACCAGAAGGGCGCGCTCGATAACCGGGCTGTCGACCATCTTGCCGTTCAGGGAGACAACGCCACGGCCTTCGCGAGCGGCGGCTTCAGCGGCTTCTACAACCAGACGGGCGTGCGCCAGTTCTTTGCGCGTTGGCGCATACAGGTTGTGCAGGAGGTCGATCTGACGCGGGTTGATGAGCGATTTACCGTCAAAACCCAACTGCTTGATGTGTGCGGCTTCATGCAGGAAACCGGCTTCGTTATTGGCATCGGAATAAACGGTGTCAAATGCCTGAATGCCCGCAGAGCGTGCCGCCTGCAAAATAGAGCAGCGGGCAAACAGCAGTTCGGTGCCTTCCGGCGAACGCTCGGTGCGCAGATTACGCACGTAATCTTCTGCACCCAGTGCAATACCGATCAGACGTTCAGAGGCGTGAGCGATTTCAACGGCGCGGGTGATGCCCAGCGGTGATTCAATAGCAGCGAGCAGACCGGTGCTGCCAGGTTCGCGACCGCAGGCGTTTTCGATACGCAGAATTTCGCTTTCGATGTCGATAACATCCTGCGCAGTATCCGTTTTAGGTAAACGCACGATGTCAGCGCCACCGCGAACGACCGCTTCGAGGTCATTGATACCCCATTCAGAATCGAGGGCATTTACGCGAACAATGGTTTCAACGTCGTGATACAGCGGGTGCTGCAGCGCGTGGTACACCAGACGACGCGCGGTATCTTTCTCGCGCAGTGCGACGGAGTCTTCCAGGTCGAACATCAGCGCATCTGCCGGGTAGATAAACGAGTTGCTGATCATTGCGGCATTGGCGCCCGGTACGAACAACATGCTACGGCGTGTGCGGGATTTACGTTGTTGCAAAGATTCAGAAATCACTGGCAATCCTCCCATGGCAGTGCCGGAATGCCGCTGGCGCGGGCCAGTAATGCTTCCAGTCGCGCACGTAAAATGCAGTCCAGTGCGCCTTTATCATCAACATTTAATTGCACGCCGCGTACGTTGTAGCGGGACAGAACGTCGAGGATGGTGGTGCGAATGGCATCACCAAATTGTTTTTCAACGCTACTGTTAACCTGCAGGTCGATATCCTGCGTATCGAGCGGGGCGATGCGAATCATCACATCACCGGACTCGAGAGTGCCTGCGACGGCTGCCTGCTTTATTTTCATTTTTCACCTGTTGCTAATGCGGGGGTATTTTGGCGGACTACCGCGCCTGGCGAGGTTCTCTCAAGCATGTTTTGCAGGTAGTGCAACGTGGCTTCAGGAACCAGAGGGGCGATAGCCGTGAGATCTTTTTTAACCAGCAGCTTGCGTACCCAGGAGGCGGAAATCGGCATCTCCTGGAAGCACAGCCGCTCAATTTCCACCAGTTCAATCGGTGGGGCGGGGAGCGTTGGGGTCTCCAGCCAGTAGCGCATGTCGTTGTTGTACTGGGAGGTGACGGTGCAATATGGTTCGGTACCGACGAAGCGGTGCGTGACGCCAAGTGCCGGGGCCAGATACTGGCGGAAGATTTTCAGGTCTATTTCGGTGTAGCAGTGGTTAATGACGCTCTGCTCTTTGATGAAGTAGCACGGGAACGTGGCACGAGAAATGATGTATTCCGATCCGCGATGCACGGTTAAATGCGGAATATCTTTTGTTCCCTTAAGTACCAGATCCAGACGGTCTTCATACGGAAAGCGTGAGGTGTCTTCTTTTACCAGAAACAGATGTAGCCAGTCGCACTGTGCCGCTGCCTGTTGGATCAGAAAACGATGACCGTTGGTAAAAGGGTTGGCGTTCATGACGATACAGCCAATTTTTTTTCCTTCGCGACGCTGTTTTGTCAGCGATTCGGCGTAACGCTTCAGACGCGTGGTGCTGTTTTCCATCAGCACCATAATGCCCGGTACGCTGGTCAGCGTAGAGAAGCCACACTGCTTAAACAGCGCTTCGTATTCGGTTTTGGTATAAATGAAGAGATGTGTACAGTGACGCTCATACGCGAGATTGATCAGCTCAGTGGCGAGCGTCAGGGCTAAGCCTTCGCCGCGCACGGTTTCGCTGATAGCCACGCATTTAATGATATTTCCGGCAATACCGCCGCAGGCAATCAGGCGGTCATCACGGGTGACGGTGATAAATATTTCAACGGTCGTATCCACGCTCAAATCATTCTCTTTCAGAAATTGAGCGATAGCCGCCATCTTTTTATTTTCTGAGCGCTTCACGTGCGAGAATATATTATTACCGAACATAGTAAAAAGTGTCCTGATGGTATATTTGTTACTGGCTTTTAGGTTTTGTTGCCAGGCTTAGCAACCTGATAACGTTTTGTTTGCAAATGAAGGGAAGGTTTTTTTATTACGGAGTATTTCTTTTTTTCCCTACTGCATACATCGTAAGGGGTATTTTAGAGGTAAATTTTGATTTATTTCACAATACGTTAGAAGGTTTTTATGTGTTTTATGGTTTTAAGTTTTTTAATTAATTTAACCCTGAAATAGCGCGTGGTTTTAATTTGTTTAATTGATTTAAGGTGGGGAATCTGTAACGATCCTATTTTATGCCGTGACTTGTAAATAAAACATTTTCATTACAAATACAAAAAAATAAGTTGCGGTTAACGTCGTTGAGGAAAAATTATGTCACAACATAAAAATAAAACACGGTTTTCTTTTTTCCGCAGACTGGCGTTTCCATTGCGTATTTTCCTGCTGATCCTGGTCGTTTCCATTTTTATCATCGCCGCGCTGGCGAAATACTTCACCGCCAGTTTTGAAGACTACCTGACAACGCACGTCCGTGATATGGCGATGAACCAGGCGAAAATCATCGCCTCTAACGACAGTATCATCACTGCGGTGAAGCATCGCGATTACACGCGTCTGGCGACCATTGCAGACAAGCTTCAGAGCGGGACTGATTTCGATTATGTGGTGATCGGTGATGAGAACTCTATTCGTCTCTACCATCCGAATCCGCAAAAAATTGGCTACCCAATGCAGTTCACCAAGCCCGGTGCGTTGGCAAATGGGGAAAGCTACTTTATTACCGGGACGGGATCTATTGGGTTGGCAATGCGCGCTAAAACGCCCATTTTTGATGATGATGGCAAGATTATTGGCGTGGTTTCGATAGGTTATTTGATCAGTAAAATCGACAGTTGGCGATCGGATTTTTTACTGCCGATGGCGGGTGTGTTTCTTCTGCTGCTGTTGTTACTGATGCTGCTCTCCTGGTTTTTTGCCGCCCATATTCGCCGCCAGATGCTGGGAATGGAGCCCAAACAAATTGCCCGTGTGGTGCGCCAACAGGACGCGTTATTTAGCTCGGTATACGAAGGCTTGATTGCCGTTGACCTGGACGGGTGCATAACTGCTATCAATCGCAGTGCGCGAAAAATGCTGGGGCTTCCGTCGCCAGGGCGGCAGTGGTTGGGGAAACCCATTGATGAGGTTGTTAATCCGTCGGACTTTTTTACGCAGCAGATTGCGGAGCAACGTCAGGATGCGATGGTGAATTTTAACGGGCTAAGCGTTATCGCCAACCGTGAGGCTATTCGTTCCGGCGATGAATTACTCGGGGCGATTATCAGTTTTCGTAGCAAAGATGAAATAGCCACCCTCAATGCCCAACTGACACAAATCAAACAATATGTTGAGAGCCTGAGAACACTGCGTCATGAACATCTGAACTGGATGTCGACCATTAATGGCCTGCTGCAAATGAAAGAATACGATCGCGTGCTTGAGATGGTGCAGGGGGAATCCCAAGCCCAGCAGCAGCTGATTGATGACCTGCGCGGTGCCTTTGCCGATCGCCAGGTTGCCGGTCTGCTGTTTGGTAAAGTCCAGCGTGCGCGGGAATTGGGGCTCAAAATGACGATTGTTCCCGGAAGTCAACTTCATCAACTTCCCGAAGGGCTGGATAGCACAGAGTTTGCAGCAATTGTTGGCAATCTGCTTGATAATGCATTTGAGGCCAGTTTACGTACCCAGCAAGGGAATAAGGTTGTTGAACTGTTTCTGAGTGATGAAGGGGATGAGGTCATCATTGAAGTTGCCGACCAAGGGTGCGGCGTACCGGAAGCGTTACGTGAAAAAATATTTGAACAGGGTGTGAGCACCCGTACCGATGAACCAGGTGAACATGGCATCGGTTTGTATCTGATTGCAAGTTATGTGAGGCGCTGTGATGGGGTTATTACGCTTGAAGATAACACCCCCTGCGGCACTTTATTTTCTCTATTTCTTCCGAAAGTGAAAAAAAACGATGACGGAACCATTAACGCTATTGATCGTTGAGGATGAAACGCTGCTGGCGGAGATGCATGCTGAATATATCCGCCATATACCCGGTTTCAGCCAGATCTGGTTGGCGGGGAACCTGGAGCAGGCGCGGATGATGATCGCGCGTTTTAAGCCCGGTCTGATTCTTCTCGATAACTATTTACCGGACGGTAAGGGCATTACCCTTCTACATGAGTTGACTCAGGCACGCTACCCTGGCGGCGTGGTGTTTACTACGGCTGCCAGTGACATGGATACGGTGTCAGAGGCGGTGCGCGGCGGGGCGTTTGATTATCTGGTCAAACCGATTGCCTACGAGCGACTGGGGCAGACGCTGACGCGTTATCAGCAGCGCAGACGCATGCTGGCGGGTAACGACAGTGCCAGTCAAAAGCAAATTGATGAAATGTTTAACGCTTATGCGCGGGGTGAACCAAAAGGGGATTTGCCTACGGGTATTGATGCGCTAACGCTGAATGCGGTGCTGAAATTATTCGCCGATCCGACGGTACACCATACTGCGGAGACCATTGCACAGGCGTTGACCATCAGCCGCACAACCTCCAGGCGTTATCTGGAGTACTGTGCCAGCCGGCATTTGATTATTGCGGAGATTATCCACGGGAAAGTTGGGCGGCCGCAGCGTATTTATCATGGCGGCTAAATGCGGATTTCTGACGTAGGCCGGATAAGATGCTTTAGCATCGCCATCCGGCAACGTGCGGTTGCAATGCCGGATGGCGGCGTAACCGCCTGATCCGGCCTACATTTTGTTCGCTATCAACCTCCAATCACGGCGGTTGTAGCGGGCACCATCACTTCCGTGGCGATAATGACAATCAGTAGCCCGACCATCACCGGCACAGACGTGCGCTTGACCACTTCAAACGGTGAAATCTTCGCCATACCCGCAACGGCAACGACCACACCAGAGACCGGGGAGATCGTACGCCCCAGGTTCGACGCTTGCAGCATCGGGATGGAGAGGTAAGCGGGGTTAATGCCTGAAGAGTGCGCCAGTTTTGGGATCATCTCAACGAAGGCATAGAACGGGGCATTACCGGAGCCGGTGGTCATTGCTGCCAGCATGGTCAGAATAACCAGCACCAGCATCAGAATAATGCTTGCGGAGCCAAACGAGGTGGCGATCGATATCAGGCTCTGAATAAAGCCGATAGTGCTCAGACCCTGGGCGAAAACACCGGCGGCAACTAACAGCATTACCACGTTAGCAAAGGCATCAGCCATGCCGCGGTAGGCCACTTCCAGACCTGAGAAAACCTTCTGGGTATTGAACCCGCGGACAAACTCCAACACTGCGGCAATAAGCATGCACAGCACCAGAATGGTAATGATGTGCAGTTGCGGTCCCCACTTACCATCAAAAATGAGAACCCCGACAATCGGAGTAAACGGCAGGATGGCGTAAAACGATGGCGCGGTGGTGGTGATTTCGGCCACGTCTAACATTTCGTGAGAAACGTTCTCTTTTTTGTCCAGATAGCGCTGCCAGAAAAAGTGGGCAATCGCCATGCCGATAATGGCGGCAATGGAAATCGGCAGCGTGGTTTTAAATGCGAAGTCGATCAACGGCATTTCTGCGGCTTTGGCGGCGAGAACCACATCACCAGAAGTGGGGGATAGAATGATGGCGGCAGGGGAGGCGCAAATGGCCGCCGCAGCACCACGGCTGATACCCACGTTAACCATGACCGGAAAGAGGGTTGCCATCAGCAGTACGCCCAGCCCCGTCGCTGAAGAAACCGCCAGTGACATCAGGCAGGCGACAAAGTAGGCGGCAATCATTAACACATAGGGTGAGTTGATATATTGCAGTGGTTTGGAAGCCAGTTTAACCACCATATCGTTTGCACCAATATGCGTCATGTAGGCGGCAAAACCACACAGCATCATGATCATCATGCCGAGATCGCCACCGCGGCTCATCAGCAAAATTTTAATGTATTCAACGATGTCTGTTGCTGTGTAGCCCGTGCTTTCAGCACTACCGGGCAAAACTTTATGACCCATCAGGGCGCTGATAATCAGTAAAACCAAGCCACCGACAAACAGTACGCCGGTCGCGGAATAACCTTTAATGATGTAGCGCGCTACACCCACAATAACCATAACTCCGATAAGGAGTTCTATAAATGTCAACATTATTTCCCCTGTCACATTGACGCCCAGAAAGTAAAAAAACTAAAAAAAGCATAAAACGGTGAGAGAATGTGCCTAATAAACGGATAACCCTCGCTGATTGAAATCAATAAAAATACGGATTAAACCAATGGCTGAGCCATTTTTTCAACATAGCGGATGAACCGGGAATGCTGCAATCAAAAAGTGTGAAGTCGTCTGTGGTTGTGTGGGATTTGACATTGAATTGATCTTATTTTGTTTTCTAATTGTTAATTTATTTAACTTTTGCATGCAAAATGCACAATTTATTGATATTAATAGAGTAATGACCGTTTCAGATAAGGCTCAGGAAATATAAGGGAAATAAACTACGCGCATACGAAGGGAATATTCTGATTTTTAACCCTAAGCATTTTCGTTAAGTTAACATTAAGGATGGCTTTGCTACAATTAATGCAGAACCCCAGAATGGTAATTACGTTGTGATTGTCGCGAAGCGCTATTTCCTGTTTATTTCATTTATTTTTATTCAGTTGGCTGTTATTCCACAGGCCACCGCTGAAGATAAAGGTTGGTTTGATACCTTCACAGATAATGTCAGCGAAACCTGGCAGCAGCCGGAGCATTATGACCTGTACGTGCCCGCCATTACCTGGCATGCGCGATTTGCCTACGATAAAGATAAAACAGATCGTTACAATGAACGCCCCTGGGGAGCGGGATTTGGTCAGTCCCGTTGGGATGATAAAGGCAACTGGCACGGGCTGTATATTATGGCCTTTAAGGATTCCTACAATAAGTGGGAACCCATCGGAGGATATGGCTGGGAAAAAACCTGGCGCCCGCTGGCCGATGATAACTTCCATACTGGTCTGGGCTTTACCGCTGGTTTCACCGCGCGTGATAACTGGAACTACATTCCTGTGCCGGTGATACTGCCACTGGCATCGATAGGTTATGGTCCGGCAACATTTCAGATGACCTACATACCCGGTACGTATAATAACGGGAATGTCTATTTTGCCTGGATGCGTTTCCAGTTTTGATGAACGATGTGTATTGTTATGTAGCTAAGCATAAACTATTAAAAAACAATTAGTTACGAACGTTGCTGCAAAAATAACGCGACATTTATCACTTTTTGGCAAAGTTCGACTGGACAAAGTCCACCACAATTGTTGTACTGATACCCGACACAGCATTTGTGTCTATTTTTCATGTAAAGGTAATTTTGATGTCTAAGATTAAAGGTAACGTTAAGTGGTTTAATGAGTCCAAAGGATTCGGTTTCATTACTCCGGAAGATGGCAGCAAAGATGTGTTCGTACACTTCTCTGCAATCCAGACCAATGGTTTTAAAACTCTGGCTGAAGGTCAGCGTGTAGAGTTCGAAATCACTAACGGTGCCAAAGGCCCTTCTGCTGCAAACGTAACCGCTCTGTAAGCATACGACAGCAAGAATTCAAAACCCGCTTAATTGCGGGTTTTTTTATCTTCAGTGTGCCGAAGAAGCGGAAACCAGCCAGAACGCCAGGGCGGTCATCGCAAAAGACCCCAACAGATTGATCAGTACGTTCACCATTGCCCAGCCAAAACGTCCGTCCTGCAGTAAAAACACCACCTCTGCTGAGAAAGTTGAGAAGGTGGTCAGCCCGCCGCAAAAGCCTGTCGTAATCAATACCTTCCACATAGGGTCAATGTGGGTCATGCGATTGAACCACGCCAGCCCCATACCAATGATAAACGCCCCAATTAAGTTTGCAGCCAGCGTGCCGAAGGGAATCGCTTGATGAAGGGGGTTAAATCGCATACTCAACAGCCATCTGGCTACGCTACCTGTACCACCGCCAATAAAAACCGCTAAAAGGAGTTGTGACACTGCATAATCCTGCTATTTGATTGTATATAGTGTGAGTGTAACGCTGAATAATCATTATTGGCGAGCCTAACCGTTTTTTCAGGAGGGAGTATGTTCGTTGCTGCAGGGCAATTCGCCGTGGGTCCCTCATGGGAGAAAAATGCCGAAACGTGCGTATCATTGATGTCCCAGGCCGCGGGCGAGGGCGTCTCATTGTTGGTCTTACCCGAAGCGTTGCTGGCCCGTGACGATCTTGACCCTGACCTGTCAGTGAAATCTGCTCAATGGCTGGAAGGGGGATTTCTGACGCGATTACTGCGAGAAAGCGTGCAGAATGAGATGACAACGATCCTGACGATTCATGTTCCCTCGCTGCCGGGACGGGCGTTTAACATGCTGGTGGCGCTACGAAGAGGTCAGGTTGTGGCTCATTACGCCAAATTACATCTCTATGATGCTTTTTCGATTCAGGAGTCGCGTAATGTTGATGCAGGCGATGTCGTACCGCCGCTGTTGGACGTGGAAGGTCTTAAAGTCGGTTTGATGACCTGTTACGATTTACGCTTCCCTGAGCTGGCATTAGCACATGCTTTGCAGGGGGGCAGATATTCTGGTACTCCCTGCGGCCTGGGTACGCGGCGCGCTAAAAGAACATCACTGGGCTACGCTGCTGGCGGCCAGAGCGTTGGATGCGACCTGCTATCTGATTGCTGCCGGTGAGTGTGGCAATCAGAATATTGGTCAAAGCCGGATAATCGATCCGTTTGGCGTGACGATTGCCGCTGCCGCAGAAACACCCGCGCTGATTGTTACTGAGGTTTCTGCCGAGCGAGTGCGACAGGTCAGGGCGCAACTTCCGGTGTTACGCAACCGACGCTTTGCGCCACCGCAATTATTATGACGTTTTTTTAAACAAGACTTGATTCACCTTGTTACAGATTGCTATTGTGTGCCCGCGTCGAAAGGCCGTTAAAATTCTCAGGTTAATATGGCGCTTTATGCAGCCTGGTTTAAGTGAAGAAGGTATCTATGGGTGAGATTAGTATTACAAAACTGCTGGTGGTTGCCGCACTGGTCGTTCTGCTGTTTGGTACCAAGAAGTTACGTACTCTGGGTGGAGACCTGGGAACGGCAATTAAAGGCTTCAAGAAAGCGATGAACGATGAAAATGCCGATGCGAAGAAAGATGCTGATGGTAGCGTTCAGGCTGAGAAGCTTTCTCATAAAGAGTGATGTCAGGAGCATGATGCTCATACTGCAAACTCTGCATGAAAAAAACCGGCAATTTGCCGGTTTTTTTATTGCTGAAATGTAAGTGAGTATTACGCGATCACTTCACTTCCAGCCCTTTTGCCTGCATGTCTGCATGATATGAAGAACGTACAAATGGACCGCAAGCTGCATGGGTAAAGCCCATTGCCATAGCTTCCGCTTTCATTTCATCGAACTCATCCGGGCTAACATAGCGCTGAACCGGCAGATGGTGACGGCTTGGCTGTAAATACTGCCCCAGCGTTAGCATGGTAACGCCATGACGACGCAGGTCACGCATGACCTCAATGATTTCCGCGTTGGTTTCACCCAGACCCACCATCAGACCTGATTTGGTTGGGATCTCCGGATGGGCTTCTTTGAAACGCTCCAGAAGCTTCAGTGACCAGTTGTAATCTGCACCCGGACGTACATTGCGGTAAATACGCGGTACGTTTTCAAGGTTGTGGTTAAACACGTCTGGCGGCGTTGCGGTGAGGATATCCAGCGCGCGGTCCATTCGACCACGGAAGTCAGGTACCAGCGTTTCGATTTTAATCGACGGGCTTTTCTCACGGATAGCTGTGATGCAGTCCGCAAAGTGTTGAGCACCGCCATCGCGCAGATCGTCGCGATCGACGGAGGTGATGACGACATAGCGCAGCGCCATGTCCGCAATAGTTTGAGCCAGTTTTAACGGTTCGTTGGCATCCGGGGCAACCGGACGACCGTGGGCAACGTCACAGAATGGGCAGCGGCGGGTACAAATCGCGCCGAGGATCATAAAGGTTGCGGTGCCGTGATTGAAACATTCAGCCAGGTTAGGGCAGGACGCTTCTTCGCAGACAGAGTGCAGGCCATTTTTGCGCATTGCCGCTTTGATGCCCTGGATGCGAGTGGAGTCCGCTGGCAGTTTTATTTTCATCCATTCCGGTTTACGCAGCAGGGCTTCACGCTCTGTTGCCACATTTTTTACCGGGATAAGAGCCATCTTATCGGCATCGCGGTATTTAACACCGCGTTCCATCACAATGGGTTTACTCATAGCTTGCGTGTTCCAGTTGCGAATAACGAAGGAAAGCGTTTCAATTCAAGGGAATGTTGTATTTATCAACTATTTTTGAATTAGTGATACGCAGTATATCATTGAAACGGGCCAGAAAGCAGCCTGACAGGCTGGCAAAATGTAAAATAGTTGTTGTTTTGTGCCATTTGCCACAACATATGCTGCGGCAATGTCTGCCCCGTTTTTATTCTGCGACGTACTCGTGTGGTGGGTTACCGAGTAGCGATAATATGTTTGCCAGCAAACGAGGACGAACGCTTTCGGTGGTGGCATGACTGTCCCACTGTGAAACTTTCGCCATCTCCATTCCGGCGTAGCCGCAAGGGTTGATGCGCAGGAAAGGCGACAAATCCATATCCACGTTAAGCGCTAAGCCATGGAATGAACATCCTCTACGAATCCGTAACCCTAACGAACAGATTTTCTTTTCACCGACGTAAACGCCTGGCGCATCGGCTCGTGGGTGTGCATCGATACCCATTTCTGCAAGCGTGTTTACCACGGTTAGTTCCAGCAACGTGACCAGTTCGCGAACGCCCAGTTTTCGGCGTTTGAGGTTCAACAGGACATACATCACCTGTTGCCCTGGGCCGTGGTACGTTACCTGACCGCCACGATCGCTCTGAATAACGGGGATATCACCCGGCACCAGAACGTGTTCTGCTTTGCCTGCCTGCCCCTGAGTGAAGACCGGATAATGCTCTACCAGCCAGATTTCATCATGACTGTTTTCATCGCGGGTATCGGTGAATTCGTGCATGGCCTGAGAGACGGGCTCGTAAGGCTGAAGACCGAGCTGGCGGACAAAAATTTTATCCTGATACAAAACGGTATCTCCGTAGATACTCACATCGAGTAGAGAATATAAAGAGGGGAAAGTATATCACAGGGGAAGGAGAGAGAGGTTACCCGAGCAGAATGCAACGGGTAACCGACAGGCTGTTACAGCACCATACGTACGATGTCGATGTTGCCTAATTCTTCGTACAGGGTTTCAACCTGCTCAATGTGCGTAGCAGTGATGGTGATAGAGACCGAGTGGTAGTTGCCTTTGCTGCTCGGTTTTACTGTTGGAGAGTAATCACCTGGCGCATGGCGCTGTACCACTTCAACCACCTGATCAACCAACTCCGGCAACGCCTGCCCCATTACTTTGTAAGTAAATGGAGTAGGGAATTCAAGCAGTTCGTTAAGTTTGGTTTTCATGTCAGCTCCGGCGTTACATCAAAAAATAATAACTCCCACGCTGAGTGGGAGTTATCTGGATACCTAGTATATGGGGACGTAAATCACACTTTCAAGTGCTCAATTTTTAGCCAAACCAGTGATGAAACATTAATTTAATGTAATCAATGATTTTACCAAAGAAGTTGCCTTCAGGGATTTCCTGCAGGACCACCAGCGGGCGCTGTTCAATGGTTTTGCCGTCGAGCTGGAAATTGATGGTGCCGACAACCTGGTTTTTCTGCAGCGGCGCGTGCAGTTCAGTGGTGTTCAGCACATAGCTCGCTTTCAGATCTTTCATACGGCCGCGCGGAATGGTCAGGTAGACATCTTTATCAACACCTAACGAGGCACGATCGGTATTACCAAACCAGGCCGGTTCAGAGGCAAATTCTTTGCCGACCTTCAGTGGGTTCACGGTTTCAAAGAAACGGAAGCCCCAGGTCAGCAGCTTTTTGCTTTCGGTTTCACGACCTTTATAGGTACGACCGCCCATGACGGCAGAGATCAGACGCATCTGACCTTCGGTTGCGGATGCCACCAGGTTATAGCCCGCTTTATCGGTGTGACCGGTTTTAATCCCGTCAACATTCAGGCTGTTATCCCACAGCAGGCCGTTACGGTTTAACTGACGAATGCCGTTGAAAGTGAACTCTTTTTCTCGGTAGATAGAGTATTCGTTAGGCACGTCGCGAATCAGCGCCTGACCAATCAACGCCATGTCACGTGCTGAGCTGTACTGACCTTCAGCATCCAGACCGTGGACGGTCTGGAAGTGGGTGTTTTTCAGTCCCAGCGCATTAACATAGCTGTTCATCAGGCCGACGAAAGCATCCTGACTACCGGCAGCAAAGTCAGCCATTGCCACGCAAGCGTCGTTGCCGGATTGCAGGTTAATACCACGGATCAATTGTGAAACGGGAACCTGCATTCCCGGTTTCAGGAACATCAGCGATGAACCTTTAAACACCGGGTTACCGGTAGCCCACGCGTCATTGCCCACGGTGACCAAATCGGTTTCTTTGAATTTCCCGGCTTTCATGGCCTGACCGATGACATAGCTGGTCATCATTTTGGTCAGGCTGGCGGGGTCGCGGCGAGTGTCCGCATTCTGTTCGGCCAGAACCTTTCCTGAATTGTAATCAATCAGGATATAGGACTCCGCGTCGATCTGCGGAACGCCCGGGATCATGGTTTTAATATTCAGGTCATCGGCATGGGCAGCAGAGAGAGAGGCTGCGCAGAGAGCCGCGGTGAGCGCGATGCGCTGCACGAAACGAGCGGAAAAAGTGGTCTTCATGGTCTGAACTACGACGTCCGTGATGAAAGTAAAAAAAGTGCCCTACTATAGCAAATGCGTAACTTACAGGCATCCGACTTTCCACATGACTTTGTTAATGTCATTGACAGAAATTGACAGAACGGGTGCCTGCTTTACGTTACTACACGCCGGTGATGAAGGACTGTAATTGCGCTTCGGATTGCAGGCGCTGCTGCAATGTACTGGCTTCCGCTTTGCTGGTGAACGGCCCCATCTGGATACGCCATACGGCACCGTTTTGTACCACGCGGCCCGGCACGCCAAACTGCTGGCTCAGTCGTTTTTGGTACTGCTGCGCACGGGCCTGCTCGCTGACGGCACCCACCTGAACGACATAACGGCCATTGGTTGCAGCAACGGGTGTAGCAGCGGCCGGAGCAGATACCGGTGCTGACACTGTTGCAGGCGCTGTTGTTACGGGCTGTGGAGCCGGTGTGGGTTCGTTGCCTTCGAGCACGCCTGCGGCGAGCGTGGTTGGCGCACCAAGGAAACCATTGCTGTTAACTGGCGCACCGGTAGCGTCATCGCTTTTCAGCGTTGAATTACTGATAGGACGAATATCGCCTTGCGGCTGGTCTGCGTCCGGTGCAGAAGGCATAGTGTTACCCCCGCTTAAATCAGGACGAGACGGCAGGGCGTAAGTCTGTTTTGCAACCGTCGTACACGCCATACCGGGGCCTGACAACGAACCGTCTTGCGCGACGATTATCGGATCAATACGCACTTTCGTATTGTTCGAGGTGTTCAGACGATCGGCCGCAGCGCGTGAAAGTGAAATCACGCGATCGTTGCCATAAGGACCACGATCGTTAATCCGTACGACGATCATCCTGCCGTTTGCCAGGTTGGTAATTCGGGCGTAGCTGGGAACCGGTAATGTCGGATGCGCAGCGGTGAGCTGCATGGGATCAAATGCCTCACCGGATGCGGTTAAATTGCTGCCGGGTTCCGCATCATAGATTGCGGCCAATCCGGCCTGGCTAAAGCGAGAGGGATCCTGAACAATTTTATAGCTTTTACCATCACGCTGGTAATCCTGATTAGCCGTTGGGTTCAGGGGTTCAAAACGCGGATCGGCTCCGCTGATTTCAACAATCGGACCATTACACACCGCTGGTTGCGGCGCGACAGCACCCTGTTGCTGACCATCATCATTCGAACACGCCGCGAGCATTCCTGCTGCGATGCAGATTCCAAGCCACTGCTTACGCATTGCGTACCCCTTACACGCTTTTCGACAACATTTTTCTATGGGTGTGGATCGACATCACAATCCCGAACCCGGCCATCAGCACAATCAGTGCAGAGCCTCCGTAACTGACCAGCGGGAGTGGAACCCCTACTACGGGCAGAATACCGCTCACCATACCAATATTTACGAAGACATAAACGAATAATATCAACATTAAACCACCGGCCATGACGCGACCAAAAGTGGTTTGCGCTCGGGCGGCAATCCATAGCCCACGCATAATCAGCAAAATGTACAGCGCCAGCAGAATTAAGATCCCTACTAGCCCAAGCTCTTCGGCTAACACCGCAAAGATAAAGTCGGTGTGGCGTTCGGGTAAAAATTCAAGCTGTGACTGCGTACCGTGCAGCCAGCCTTTGCCGCTCAGACCGCCGGAACCAATAGCAATTTTAGACTGAATAATGTGATATCCCGCGCCCAGTGGGTCGGTTTCAGGGTCGAGAAGCATCATCACGCGCTGACGCTGGTAATCATGCATCAAGAAGAACCACAGTATCGGGATAAACGCGGCGACCAGAACCACAGCCACGCCGATTAAGCGCCAGCTTAAGCCCGACAGGAACAGCACAAACAGGCCGGAAAGGGCAACAAGGATAGAGGTCCCGAGGTCAGGTTGCGCGGCGACCAGCAGCGTCGGCATGAAAATCAACACCAGCGCGATAGCGGTATTCTTCAGCGACGGCGGACAAACATCACGGTTGATAAAGCGTGCTACCATCAGCGGGACTGCAATTTTAGCAATTTCAGACGGCTGAAAACGCACAATGCCGAGGTCCAGCCAGCGCTGTGCGCCTTTAGAAATGGCCCCAAAGGCATCTACCGCTACCAGCAGAATAATACAGACAATATAGAGATAGGGGGCCCAGCCTTCGTAGACCCTGGGAGGGATCTGCGCCATCACCACCATGATGACCAGACCCATGGCTATTTGGCCGACCTTACGCTCCATCATGCCAATATCCTGGCCGCTGGCGCTCCAGATAACCAGCGAGCTGTAAACCAGCAGTGCCAGCAAAATAAGCAACATCGTGGGATCGATGTGAATTTTATCCCAGAACGTTTTTTTGTTCGGATTATCCGTCACGATTATTGGTCCTCAGCTGCGGTAGCCACCGGGTTTTCCGCAGGCAGATTGGTGTTGTTGTCGCCCAACATAATATGGTCAAGGATCTGGCGCATGATGGTACCTACAGGCGCACCGGCCCCGCCGTTTTCGAGGATAATCGCGACAGAGACCTCGGGTTTATCGTAGGGCGCAAATGCGATCATCAGCTTATGATCGCGTAAACGTTCGGCAATTTTATGCGCATTATAGGTTTCATTGGCTTTCAGACCGAAGACCTGAGCGGTACCGGATTTTGCCGCAATTTTATACGGTGCACCGGCAAAATATTTATGCGCGGTACCGTTAGGACGGTTTGCAACACCGTACATACCGTCTTTGGCAATTTCCCAGTAACCGGAATGAATGTCACCCACCGGCGGCTCATGCGGCTGAACCCATGGCACCTGCTTGCCGTTTTCCGTGGTGCTCATCAGCAGATGCGGGACTTTTACCACGCCGTCGTTGATAAGAATCATCAGCGATTTGCTCATCTGAATAGGGGTTGCTGTCCAGTACCCCTGACCGATGCCCACCGGAATAGTATCACCCTGGTACCATGGCTTTTTAAACCGTTTTTGCTTCCATTCACGCGTTGGCATATTACCGGCTCGCTCTTCGGCCAGATCGATCCCCGTATAATGGCCATAGCCGAATTTACTCATCCACTCTGAAAGACGGTCTATCCCCATATCATAGGCGATTTGGTAGAAAAACGTATCCGCAGATTCCTCCAGTGAGCGGGTTATGTTCAGATGACCATGCCCCCACTTTTTCCAGTCGCGATAACGTTTTTCAGAACCGGGCAACTGCCACCAGCCTGGATCGAACAGCCCGGTATTACGGGTAATCACGCCCGCGCTTAGTGCGGATACCGCCACGTAAGGCTTAACGGTTGAGGCAGGGGGGTAAACACCTTGCGTCGCGCGGTTAACCAGTGGGGTATTGGGGTCATTGAGCAACCCTGCATAATCTTTGCTGGAGATACCGTCTACAAACAGGTTGGGATCGTAGCTGGGCATAGAAACCAGCGCCAGCACGCCGCCGGTACGCGGGTCTGTGACCACCACGGCGGCACGACTGCCGGCCAGCAGGGTTTCAATATACTGCTGGAGCTTTAAATCCAGCGTTAAATAGATATCGTGCCCGGCCTGAGGCGCCACTTCTTTCAATTGGCGAATCACGCGACCACGGTTGTTGACTTCAACTTCTTCGTAACCGGTCTGACCATGCAGAACGTCTTCGTAATAACGTTCAATACCCAGCTTGCCGATATCGTGGGTAGCGGCGTAGTTGGCGAGCTTGCCGTCTTTGTCCAGGCGTTCAACGTCTTTATCGTTAATTTTTGAGACGTAACCAATGACGTGAGTTAGCGCAGAGCCGTAGGGATAGTAACGGCGCTTATAGCCTTTGACTTCCACACCGGGAAAACGATATTGATTGACGGCAAAGCGTGCAACCTGCACTTCCGTCAGATTGGTTTTCACCGGAATGGACGTAAAGCGGTGGGAACGTGCTCGTTCTTTTTTAAAGGCGGCAATATCGTCGTCATTGAGATCAACCACTTCCCGCAGCGCATCCAGCGTTTGCTGAACGTTATCGACCTTCTCAGGCATCATTTCTATCTGGTAAATGGTGCGGTTGAGGGCCAGGGGAATGCCGTTGCGGTCATAAATGATGCCGCGACTGGGGGCGATCGGCACCAGTTTGATGCGGTTTTCGTTTGAACGGGTCTGATAATCGGTGAAACGAACGATTTGCAGGTTATACAGGTTGGCGATCAGCACGCCAGTGAGCAGCAAAATCCCCAAAAAAGCAACCAGCGCCCGACGCGCAAACAGCGCGGACTCAGCCGTATAGTCGCGAAAAGAATTCTGTAGTTTCATCCGCTGCTTAATCTACTCAAGACTCAATGATCACTCACGGTGATAAGGGTGGTTGGTGGTAATGCTCCACGCTCTGTACAGACTCTCTGCCACCAGAACCCGAACAAGAGGGTGGGGAAGGGTTAATGCAGAGAGTGACCAGCTTTGCTCCGCGGCAGCCTTACAGGCTGGAGACAATCCTTCCGGTCCGCCAATCAGCAGACTGACGTCACGACCATCCAGTTTCCAGCGTTCCAGCTCGGTTGCCAGTTGTGGCGTGTCCCAGGGTTTTCCTGGGATATCAAGGGTGACGATGCGATTTTTGCCAGCGGCAGCCAGCATCTGTTCACCCTCTTTATCGAGTATGCGTTTAATATCCGCGTTCTTGCCGCGTTTTCCTGCCGGGATCTCGATAAGCTCAAAAGGCATGTCTTTTGGAAACCGACGGAGATACTCCGTAAAACCGGTTTGCACCCAGTCAGGCATTTTCGTACCCACAGCGACAAGTTGCAGCTTCACGCATTAACTCCAGAGTTTTTCCAGTTCATACAGGCGACGGCTTTCTTCCTGTAAAACGTGGACAATAACCTCGCCGAGATCAACGACGATCCAGTCGGCCACGTTCTCACCTTCAACGCCAAGTGGCAGCAGGCCAGCGGCGCGAGATTCCTGAACAACGTGGTCAGCGATAGACATGACATGGCGGCTGGATGTGCCGGTGCAGATAATCATGCAGTCAGTGATGCTGGATTTGCCCTGAACGTCTAAGGCGATGATGTCTTGACCTTTAAGGTCATCAATTTTGTCGATTACAAAATCCTGAAGTGCTTTACCCTGCAAGTGTTCCCCCTGGGTGAAAAGAGTTAAAAAGGCTTGTTAGTATACCTGAACCAGAGGCGATATCGGGACAAATGTCTCCGAAAGCGCTTTTGAGGTGCGCTATCATCCCATCCCACGCAACAGAATGCATCGCCATTTTTGTAAAACAATTTCTGCAAAGCTCTGAAAGGCGGGAAAAGTCAGGCTGCGGAGAATAGCAGCCTGTCATGGGGTGTCAATGGGCGCGAGCCCCTTCGACAGAAAAAACAGCGTATTCACTCCCCCTCGCGCCATATGGCCCGGCTGTTTAACACTTTCAGCACCGCAAAATCGTCGCAAAAATCAATTGCGCTCCAGCACCCCTGTTCAACGCGGAAATGCCACATTGATGCCGCGGGCATTGACATGAGCCGGGCGATCAGCACGCTGAGTACACCCTGATGGCTGACCACCAGAAGGTTCTGCGAATTTTTATAATCAGCAAGTTGGGCAATGAAGCGCTCAACTCGCTGTGAAAATGCCTGAAAACCTTCGCCGTTGGTGGGAGTCGCATTCTGCCAGTCGTTACACCACAGCGCATAGTTTTCTGCGTCCTCACGCGCCAGATCGCGATGGTGGCGCATTTCCCAGTCGCCAAAGAACATTTCATTAAGCTCGGGCATGATCCGCAGTGGAACGTCGCGCCCCGCTAAGACCAACTGCGTGGTATGGCGCGCGCGTTCAAGCTCGCTGCAGAGGACGTGGTCGAAAGGAACGTTGTGTAACAGTGCGGCCAGTGTTTCAGCTTGGGTTATTCCCCGCTGAGTGAGCGATGTAGGGGCATGACCGCTGTATAACCCGGCAACGTTGGCGTCGGTCTCTCCATGACGTACTAACCAGAGTCTCATTTTTCCCTCGTGAGGCTATTCGCATAAAACATGATGTTTGCCCTGATTACGCAGAGATTTTTCAATAAAATACCCTTTTTAAACTGGAGCGGCACGATGTCTTTATTGAAGAGCGCGCATGGCGGTAACACCCGGGAAGCCGCCGCATTGTTGGGTATCCCGCCTGAGCAATTGCTGGATTTTAGCGCGAATATTAACCCGCTGGGTATGCCGGCAATCTTAAAACGCGCACTAATCGACAATTTGGACCGTGCTGAGCGCTATCCGGACGTGGATTACGCCCACTTGCATGCCACGCTGGCGGAGCAACATCATGTTCCTGCGTCGTGGATCCTCGCCGGTAACGGGGAGACGGAGTCGATCTTTACGTTGGTTGATGGTCTTAAGCCGCGTCATGCGATGATCGTCATTCCCGGATTTGCGGAATATCGCCGGGCACTGCAATGGGGCGAATGCGCAATACACGAGTTTGCGCTGCGCGAAGAGGACGGTTGGCAGCTGACCGGAGAGATTCTCGATGCTCTTACCCCGGAGCTGGATTGCCTGTTCCTGTGTACACCTAACAATCCCACCGGGCTGTTGCCCGAACATCACCTGTTGCAGGAGATAGCTCGGCGTTGTAAACAGCTCGGGATCGCATTGATCCTCGATGAAGCGTTTATCGATTTTATCGCCGGGGAACAGGGGTTTATTCCGCTGTTGCAAGAGAATCCGCACATCTGGGTTTTGCGTTCACTCACCAAATTTTATGCGATACCCGGCCTGCGCCTGGGATATCTGGTTAACAGCAACGAGCAGGCGGTAGCACACCTGCGCAGCCGGCAAATGCCCTGGTCAATCAATGCCTTTGCCGCACTGGCGGGCGAAATGATTCTCCACGATAGCGTCTATCAGCAGGCGACATGGGAATGGCTGGCGCATGAGGGGAACCGATTCGATCAACAACTGCAAAATCTGCCTGGCCTGACGGTGTATCCCGGACGGGCAAATTATCGCCTGTTACGCTGCGAAAGACCGGGTTTAGATTTGCAAAAATCATTGCTGGAACAGCATGTGTTGATCCGCAGTTGCGCTAACTATCCGGGGCTGGATGCGCGTTACTACCGGGTGGCTGTCCGTGGCGCTGAAGAGAACAACCGCCTGCTGGTGGCATTACGCTACGCGCTTAGCGGTACAACCCTTGCTGATTGATATAGTCCAGCACGGAGTCTGGCATTAAATCGTCACACGGCTCACCGTGTTCCAGTCGTTCGCGGATAAGGGTAGCGGAAATATTGAACCAAGGGGTTTCTGCCAGGTAAATTTTCCCGGCAGGAAGCTGGTGCAGGTCATCTGGCGAATGAGTCAGATGACGTTCGAGCCACTGCTGGTGCTGCGCCTGCGCCATCTCCAGCGGATACCCCGGTCGTCGGCAGACGATGAGATGGGTATTGTCCAGAATGGTGTCGGAATCGTGCCAGGAAGGAAAGGTGAGCAGTGAGTCCTGACCAATAATAAACGCCAGCGGCGCGAGTGGCCCTTGTTCCTCGCGCCACTCCTTGAGAGTTTGGGCGGTGTAAGAGGCCGTATCTCGTTTTAGCTCACGTTCATCCAGGATAAACAAAGGCTTGTCAGCAATTGCCAGCTCAAGCATCTGTTTACGCTGTGCGCTGGAGGCTTCGGGTTGCGCACGATGCGGCGGCACATTATTAGGCATGATAATCACCCGTGATAGGCCAATCAGATTAGCCAGAATTTCCACGGGTTTAAGATGACCATAATGCACCGGATCAAAGGTGCCACCGAACAAAGCCTGTAATGATTTCATATCAACCATCAATAAAAACATCTGCCAGTGATTTATGGCAGAGCAGAAGAGAAAGTCCCTCAAGCTCGGCCCATACTGACTGACCATAATCTTGTTTAAGCGTAATTTCCGTGCGCGTTAACAACTGTACCGCCTGGCGTAATTGCTCAGATGACAGCCGGTTTAGTGCATCACCCATCATGCCGCGGCGGTTTTGCCATACCCGATGCTTATCAAACAAGGCGCGTAATGGTGTGTGGGCTGATTGCCTTTTCAAGTTGACCAGTAACAGTAATTCACGCTGTATCGTGCGCAGCAGAATAACCGGCTCACTGCCTTCAAGGCGCAGTTGCTGCAGGATATGTAGCGCGCGTTTACTTTTGCCCATCAACAGCGCATCGACCCAATGGAAGGGGGTAAAGTGCGCCGCATCGTTAACCGCTTGCTCCACACGAGGCAACGTGAGTTTTCCATCAGGCCACAGCAATGATAACCGCTCCAGCGCCTGCGCCAGGGCTAATAGGTTACCTTCATAGCAATAACATAATAGCTGATTGGCGGCTTCGTCCAGTTGCAGGTTGCTTTGTTTCGCTCTGGCGGCAACCCAGCGAGGGAGCTGCGCCTGCTCTGGCGTCTGGCAGCTCACCTGAACAGCATGGCTCGCCAGACTGGTATACCACGCGGCATTTTCCTGTGCTTTGGTCAGCTTGTTGCCGCGAACAATCAGCAGCAGATCGTCATGCAGCAGGGTAACCAGCGTGGCGAGTTGTTCGTTAATGGCGGCATTAGGGCCGTTTTCAGGCAGTTGTAGAAGTAATGTCTGCCGGCTGGCAAATAGGCTCATGGCCTGGCAGAGGGAAAAAATAGCCCCCCAGTCAGTGCTGGTATCGAGGGTGAACGTGTGGTGTTCTTCGAATCCTTGCACAGTGGCGGCCAGACGGACGGCATCCTGGCTTTCCTGCAACAAGAGGGGATCGTTGCCCAGTAATAAGTACGCCGCGCGCAGCCCTTCTTTGAGCTGTGCGCGGAGTTGTTCAGGGTACAACTTGAGCATCAGTTACCCAGCGTGGTGGAAACACGTGCCGGAGAAGACGTTGGCGCGGCTGTTTCATTCTCAGCAGGCTGTACGTCATCACTGGATGACTGAGTATCAGCAATATGTATACTTGGCAGCTTACGAATCAACTGTTCGGCCGCTTTGTCATACATTTCTTTAACGATCATATCCTGCTCGTTATCCTTCGCCAGTGCAGCCTGCGGGTTGTCAAAGAACGAACGATAGACCTTGGCACTGATCGGATAAATGTCATGGCCTGGAATCAGAACGGAGGCACTGACCGACATCACCATCTGATATTCAGCCGTTTGACCGTTCTGGAATACAGATGCCGTATCCTGAGAAATGCTGACCGCACCCAGACGTAGGGACGGTACGTCTTTACGCATAGAACCTGTTTCGAGCAGTTCGATGTTGTTCAGACGTAACTGGTTGCGTACCGCGCGGCTTAACGGGCCGTTCGGATCGCCAGAGTCCAGGATCATAGTTTTCATTGTGGGCGGTACCTGCGTAGTACTACGCAGATGCCAACCACACCCAGCGGTGACCAGCACCACCAGGGATAACAACAGAGTTGTCAGATGTCGCACGCTTCCTCCCGCGCTTAGCCAACGACCAGATTGAGGAGTTTACCCGGTACATAAATCACTTTACGTACGGTAACGCCATCAAGATATTTTGCTACCAGATGCTCCTGGCCAGCACGCTCACGAACTTGCTCTTCGGTGGCGTTGACTGGAACGGTGATTTTGCCACGTACTTTACCGTTCACCTGCACCACAACCAGCGTTGAGTCTTCGACCATTGCGCTGTCGTCAGCAACCGGCCACGGTGCGTTGTCGATATCGCCTTCGCCCTTCAGCGCATGCCACAAGGTGAAGCATACGTGCGGGGTGAACGGGTTGAGCATACGCACAACGGCCAGCAACGCTTCCTGCATCAGGGCTCTGTCCTGCTCGTCTTCCTGCGGTGCTTTCGCCAGCTTGTTCATCAGTTCCATAACCGCCGCAATCGCGGTGTTAAAGGTCTGACGACGGCCGATATCATCGGTCACTTTCGCAATAGTTTTGTGAACATCGCGACGTAGCGCTTTCTGATCGTCGCTCAATGCGTCAACGTTCAGGGCCGCAACATCACCTTTGCTGGTGTGTTCGTAAACCAGTTTCCAGACACGTTTCAGGAAGCGGTTAGCTCCTTCAACACCGGATTCCTGCCATTCAAGCGTCATATCAGCCGGAGAGGCGAACATCATGAACAGACGCACGGTGTCTGCGCCATAACGCTCAACCATCACCTGCGGGTCGATACCGTTGTTTTTTGACTTGGACATCTTGCTCATGCCGGTATAGACCAGTTCATGACCTTCGGCGTCTTGCGCCTTCACGATACGGCCTTTTTCATCGCGCTCAACGATAGCATCAACCGGAGAAACCCAGTTACGCTCGCCGTTGGCACCGACGTAGTAGAAGGCATCCGCCAGCACCATGCCCTGACACAGCAGCTGTTTAGCCGGTTCGTCAGAGTTTACCATGCCCGCGTCACGCATCAGCTTGTGGAAGAAACGGAAATAGAGCAGGTGCATGATGGCGTGTTCGATACCGCCAATGTAGATATCAACCGGCAGCCAGTAGTTGGCAGCCTTAGAGTCCAGCATGCCTTCCTGATACTGCGGGCAAGTGTAGCGCGCATAGTACCAGGATGATTCCATAAAGGTATCAAAGGTGTCGGTTTCACGCAGAGCCGGCATACCGTTAACGGTGGTTTTTGCCCACTCTGGGTCGGCTTTAATCGGGCTGGTGATACCGTCCATCACCACATCTTCCGGCAGAATAACCGGCAGCTGATCTTCTGGGGTTGGCAACACGGTGCCATCTTCCAGCGTGACCATTGGGATTGGAGCGCCCCAGTAACGCTGACGGGAAACGCCCCAGTCACGCAGACGGTAGTTAACTTTACGCTCACCCACACCTTTTTCGACAAGCTTGTCGGCAATGGCGTTGAAAGCCGCTTCGAAATCGAGACCGTTAAACTCACCAGAGTTAAACAGCACGCCTTTCTCGGTCAGTGCCTTCTCAGACAGATCCGGTTCTGAACCGTCCGCCGCCAGGATAACTGGCTTGATGCTCAGACCATATTTGGTTGCGAACTCGTAGTCGCGCTGATCGTGACCCGGCACGGCCATCACGGCACCTGTACCGTATTCCATCAGCACGAAGTTTGCAGCCCAAACCGGGATCTCTTCACCGGTCAGCGGATGAATCGCTTTAAAGCCAGTGTCGACGCCTTTCTTCTCCATGGTCGCCATTTCAGCCTCGGCAACCTTGGTGTTGCGGCATTCGTCAACAAACGCCGCCAGTTCCGGGTTATTCGCCGCGGCTTTCTGCGCCAACGGGTGACCTGCGGCAACGGCCAGATAAGTGGCACCCATAAAGGTGTCCGGGCGGGTGGTGTACACGGTCAGCGTGTTGTCATAGCCGTTGACATCAAAGGTGATTTCCACGCCTTCAGAGCGGCCAATCCAGTTGCGCTGCATCGTTTTTACGGTGTCAGGCCAGTGATCCAGGCGGTCCAGGTCACGCAGCAGTTCGTCAGCGTATGCGGTGATTTTGATAAACCACTGCGGGATCTCTTTCCGCTCAACTTTGGTATCACAACGCCAGCAGCAGCCGTCAATAACCTGTTCGTTCGCCAGTACTGTCTGGTCGTTAGGGCACCAGTTGACCGCAGAGGTTTTCTTGTACACCAGACCTTTTTTGTACAGTTCAGTGAAGAACTTTTGCTCCCAACGGTAATATTCCGGGGTGCAGGTCGCCAACTCACGGCTCCAGTCATAGCCGAAGCCCAGCATTTTGAGCTGGTTCTTCATGTAAGCGATGTTGTCGTACGTCCATGGAGCAGGCGCGGTATTGTTTTTCACCGCCGCGCCTTCAGCTGGCAGGCCGAATGCATCCCAGCCAATCGGCTGCAGAACGTTTTTGCCCAGCATACGCTGATAGCGGGCGATCACATCACCGATAGTGTAGTTACGTACGTGGCCCATGTGTAGTCGACCAGAAGGATAGGGAAGCATAGACAGGCAGTAATACTTCTCTTTGCTCTCGTCTTCGGTAACTTCAAATGTGCGCTTCTCATCCCAGTGAAGCTGTACTTTGGATTCTATCTCTTCCGGGCGGTATTGCTCTTGCATGGCAGCCAGTGGTCCTGTTTTCAATACAGCTACAAACGTAGCTTTAGATGTGGTGTTTCAGATCCGCATAGCATAGCCCAAACGTCCGCGTCAAAACAGCCTTTCGCGCATTCAGCATTGAATTCCCGCAAGGATAAATATTGCACGAATTTACATACTCTGTGGACAGTCTTGCAAAGCGTAGTGTAAATAACGTCTATTATTATAGACAGTTAACGACCCAGGAGGCGAAGCGATGAACAAGGTTGCTCAATATTACCGTGAACTGGTGACGTCACTTAGCGAACGTCTACGCAATGGTGAACGCGATATCGATGCGCTGGTGGACCAGGCTCGTCAGCGAGTTATGCAGACCGGGGAGTTAACGCGAACCGAGGTAGAAGAACTCACCAGGGCCGTCAGACGCGACCTTGAAGAGTTCGCGATCAGTTATGAAGAGAGTCTTGATGAGGAGACTGACAGCGTTTTTATGCGGGTCATCAAAGAGAGTATCTGGCAAGAACTGGCGGATATTACCGATAAAACCCAGCTTGAATGGCGCGAAGTATTCCAGGACCTGAGTCATCACGGGGTTTATCATAGTGGTGAGGTGGTCGGGTTGGGGAATCTGGTCTGTGAGAAATGCCACTTCCATTTAGCCGTTTACACGCCAGACGTGCTGCCGCTATGCCCGAAATGTGGTCACGATCAGTTCCAGCGTAGACCATTTGAGCCGTGATTTTTTGTGCCGGATGCGACGCGACGCGTCTTATCCGGCCTACGCACTTAATGATAAATGTCAGGCGTAAAACCTGAGCCGTTCGGCCAGCAGATCGACAAAACCTTGCCGGTCAACGTCAACCATAACCGTGGCGTTGGGTTTATTTCCGCTCAGGAAATAGTAATCCACTACGGTCATTCCCTGCGTGTATTTTCCCTGCGTCTCTACGCCGACCCAGCGTTCAACGGTGGTAAACAGTTCGGGCTTCAGTAACCAGGCAATGGTGCATGGATAATGTAGCGGTGCGTAGACTGGCCCCCTGAATCTCCA
>NZ_SZWV01000064.1:0-9847 GCF_005280945.1 Citrobacter sp. wls718 | reverse complement strand
ACCTGCTTATTCGCACCTTCCCTATCATTGACGCGCATTTATGCATGCAACCTTGATCTGGTCACTTATTATACAGATTCGATTTTCGCTACACTCTGGGTAGAGGTAAACAACCAGGAGGTAGTGAATATGTATCGCTCAATTCTGGTGCCCATTGATATCTCTGAAACCGATTTAACCCGCCATGTTGTTCCACAGGTCCTGGCGCATGCCAAAACCGCTAAGGTCCACTTTTTAGCCGTTATTCCTACCGTTCCGTTCTATGCCTCGCTGGGGCTGGCTTACTCAACAGAATTCCCGGACAGAAGCGGTCTGCAGGCCAAGGCCAGCGAAAAACTCGAAGAGATTATTAAGCAGTTCAATATTCCTGCAGGCAGGAGTCAGACTCACGTCGTTTACGGCCCGCCGAAGGATCAGATCCTCAAACTGGCGGAAGCGGTAGACGCTGAGCTTATTGTTATTGCCTCACATAAGCCTGGTTTTAGCACTTATCTGCTGGGTTCAACGGCGGCTGCCGTAGTACGCCATGCAAAATGTCCCGTGCTGGTTGTGCGGTGATAGGGTCAAAATGGGGGCGAATTTGCACTAACGTTTATAAGTTAAGCATTCTTGAGCACATGTGATTCTTGCTCAGGGTTCCGTTCACCTCAGTGGTAAACGTAGCAATATACCGGAGGCAACAGATTCATTGCCTCCGGATGTCCCACTCTCAGTTACTCATTACGCCCTTTCATTTTCGTTAAAATGGCAAGCATTAGAGCGAATGTATTCCCGTTTTTCTGTGGCTTAGGCCATCACTCAGTTCTGAATATCCAGCCTGACCAGTGCCAGCAACAGCTGACTCAGCGCGCCATAGAAACCAAAGTCATCATAGCGGCGGCATTTGGCGGTGAATTCCGGTAACCAGCGTAACAGCCCCGCCAGCGTTTCTCTGCGCAGCGCATCAATACGCTGGCGGCTAAGCCCGGACTCTCCCAGAGAAAAATGCAGATGACTCAGCAGTTCGATAAAAATTGCCAGATGATCGGCTGACTCGCTAAACGTTTCGCTTACCTGCATGCCAGCATCGGCTAACAATCGTTTAATGACCCCGTAATTCGGCCCTCCTTCAAGATGGGCCGACGCATAGGGTAACGCCGCGTGTTTTTCCGTCATCAGAAAAAGGCTACAAAAATCAGCCGCCAGTTCGAGGGTTGCGTCCTCACGCACCTGAAGCGCAGCAATTTTCTCCTCCAGCTGAAGGACTTCCGCTTCAAGCGACGGTTCACCTTTTAGCACCGCGAACCACTCAGCCATTTCGCTGGACTGCAAAAGTGCCAGGCTGTCATCGTCACGTTCCCGGGAAAACAACTGCGCCAGCCAGGCGTAAACGCAGGTCATCTGTTCTGTTGTCAGGGAAGAGTGTTTTATCATGACGATACCTTCTCCGCCGGA
Organism: Citrobacter sp. wls718; assembly: GCF_005280945.1. NCBI lineage: Bacteria > Pseudomonadati > Pseudomonadota > Gammaproteobacteria > Enterobacterales > Enterobacteriaceae > Citrobacter > Citrobacter sp. wls718. Next base: position 8,413 of record NZ_SZWV01000064.1, on the reverse strand, counting down.
ACATATTCGCACTGCGCCACCATTTTTATCGGGCCGCTGAACGCCGTCACGTTATCCACCTTGCCGGTATATTTCTCAATTTCCACCAGCGTGGTATGAGCGCTGGTCGCCTGTGCCAGTTGAGACGTGCCGATATCGATTGTTAATACGTTCGGATTGCCGTATTTACACAGCGCCCCAGTTTCTCCGCCGTTATCAGGGTCGTACCAGGCACCTTCATGAATACGCGCCACGCCTGGCGAGTAGAGATCGGAGACAACCGCCCCGGCCAGTACTTGTCCACGTGCGTTAAAGACACGGACAATATCACCGTTGCGAATCCCCCTGACGCTGGCATCCTGAGGGTTGATAAACACCGGCTCTTTACCGCTTACCGCATAATGCTTACGCAGCGCTTCAGATTCACAAAGCTGCGAGTGCAGACGGAAATCAGGGTGAACAGATTGCAGATGCAGTGGCCAACGCTGCGACCCGGGTCCACCATGTGAGCGTTCGATTTTCTCAAACCACATCGGATGCCCCTGGCAGTCGTCATACTGCATACCGGCAATGGTTTTCGAGAAAATTTCGATCAATCCGCTCGGCGTGCCCAGCGGCTCAAGATCGGGGTCGTCGCGGAATGCCTGATGACGTACAAACATCTGCGGATGTTCGAATTCAACGTACTCTTGCTGATTCCAGAAAACGTCAAAAGCGGGGAGATGAACGCCGCGCCCTTTCCCCTGCTGGCTTCCTTCCTGCCAGATCCGTTTCAGCCAACCCATCTCATCCAGCCCTTCGGTAAAGGCTTCTTCACGATTAAAGCGGCGGCAGAGATCGCGGAAAATATCGAAATCATTACGTGCTTCAAATTGCGGCTGCACCAACTGTTTCATGGCGATAATGCCGCGGTTGGAGTGGTTGCCATACTGGTCAAGATCGTTACGCTCAAACTGGGTCGTCGCGGGCAATACGATGTCAGCGAATCGACAGGTCGAGGTCCACTGATTATCGATGGCGATAACGGTTTCCAGCTTACGCCAGCCCTCAATAATACGATTGATCTGCTGGTGACGATGGAAAGGGTTGGTCCCAGCAAAAACGCACATCTTCAACGGCGGCAACTTAACGGTTTTGCCGTTCCAGTTAATTTGTTTACCCGGCTCAAGAATCGCATCGATAAAACGCGCGATCGGGATGGTGCTGCTGTACCCCTTATAATCAGTGCTGTCATGCACAGGAGGTACGGTGGTGGAGCCAGAAAAACCGCTCAGGATAATCCCTTTGCGGCTTGGCGTGCCCGCGCCGTTGTAGTGCCAGCCAAAGCCGAAGCCACCGCCGGGTAAGCCGATTTGTCCAAGCATTGAGGCCAGCACCACGATCATCCACGCCCACTGTTCCCCGTGCTGCATACGCTGGACGCACCAGCCGGCAATAATCTGCGTTCTTCCGCCCGCCATTTGCCGCGCCAGTTCACGAATCGTATCGGCATCAATCCCGCATATTTTTTGCGCCCACTGGGCATCTTTAGGCTGTCCGTCACTTTCCCCCAGCAGATATGGCAGAAACTGCTCAAACCCAACGCAGTAGTTATCGAGAAAATGCTTATCGTAGAGCTTCTCGGTATAAAGTGTGTGCGCCAGCGCCAGCTGTAGCGGCACATCGGCCTGCGGATTCACAGCGACGTGTTTAACCTTGTCGCGGCCCAGGTAGTCGTGCGTCGAGGTGATGACCGGATCAACGCTGATAACCGAGATCTCGCCGCGCGCCACTTTTTCTTTCAGTTGTTCGTAGTATTCATAAACATCATGATCCGGGCACCACCAGTTCGCCTGCTGGTTTTTAATCAGGTCGGAACCCCACAGCACAATCGTTTTGCTGTTTTTCAGCACCAGCGGCCATGAGGTCTGCTGTTCATATACCTCCATTGACCCGACCACGCGCGGCAGAATCAACTGGGCTGCACCAGTGGAATAGTCGCCCCCGGTACTTACGCTGTTGCCGTGCAGCGCAATGGCGCGCGCCAGCATCCCCGAGGCGTTATGGAACATGCCGGTTGATTGCCAACCGCTGGCCGTCAGCAGCGCGCTCGGGCCATAGGTCTTCTGAATTCGCTCCAGCTCCTGATAGAAGAAGTCCAGCGCTTCATCCCACGAAACGCGCACAAAGCGGTTATCTCCACGCTGCGTGGTATCGCTCTGATGGCGTTTACGCAACCAGTCGACGCGGACCATTGGATAGCGAATACGCGCCCCACCATGCACGTGATCCGGCAGTCCGGCGATCATTTTTGACGGGTACTTGTCACGCTCAAACGGTTTGGCTTCAATAAAACGCCCATCAACCACGGTGGCGCGGATTGCCCCCCAGTGAGATCCGGTCAGGATCCCCTCTTTGACGCCAGTTCCCTGCACCTCTGCGGCGTTGGCGCTGCGCGGTGTGAGCAGCGAAGGTCCTAACATACCAGCGACGGTCAAGCCGCCCAACTGCAGTAGAAAACGACGGCGAGATGCCTGAAAGAGATCGTTATTTTTCATTGCTTTCTCCCTTATCGCCATGCGGCTTGTCCGTGGTGTCAGAGGCATTCATCTGCAGATATTTCAGTAAGGTACGTTCTTCACGTTTATCCAGACTGGTAAATCCAATCATGCCGTTCAACGTGCCAATCCAGCCGTTGGCGTCAAAGTGTTCTTTCTCAGGTGCGCCGTGGCACTGGTTACAGGTTCCGTTATAGAGCGAGTCGGCATAAGCCCAGATTGGCTTAATGTCGTTAACCATATCGCCCTTCTGCATCCAGGCGGTGGCCTGCAGCTTGCTCCACTGCGTATTCGTTTCCGCGACGGTCGTTTGCTCCAGGGTTTTCACGTGCTGCTGAATGTCGCCACGAATGGAGGCCACAAAAATGCGTTTACCCGGCAATTGCGCCAGCACGCGCTGACGCCCGTTACTCTCTGTCCAGCCCACAATCTCAATTTGCAGCCAGTCGCCGTCACGCTTTAACACTTTTACTTCAGAAGCAGGCAGCAGTGAGCCCGCAGGTTCTTTATCCCCTTTGGCGGCATAAATAGGTTTGATGTCCAGGGAATAGAGCGTATCGCCATCGTCGTTTGCGTTGGCGCGTAACTGGTCAAACTGCTTGCGGAAACCGCTGCTCATATCGGGAAGCTGATGCGCAATACCTTTATGGCAGTCAATACAGGATTGATTGTCCTTGGCCGCAATCTTCATCTGACGCGCAGCTTCAGGGTGCTGTTTCGCGTGATCCATCGCATCATAGTTATGACAGGAACGACAGGTCGCGGAGTTGTTCTCTTTCATTCGCGCCCATTCGCGCTCCGCCAGCTCGGCACGTTTGGCTTCGAATTTCTCAGGAGTATCAATAGAGTGGGCAACAAAGGTCTGGTAAATATCGTTGCTGGCCTCCAGCTTACGTTTCACCATGCCAGGGATATCGGATGGAATGTGGCAATCATGACACTCTGCGCGCACCCCGGAGGCATTCTGAAAATGCGCAGACTGTTTATATTCTTCATAAACCGGCTGCATGCTGTGGCAGCTCACGCAAAATTCGGTTGAACTGGTTAATTTAATGCCAACGTGCGGTAAGACGATCAGCGCGATACCGACCACCATCCCGATGACGACCAGCGCCAACACTGACCAACGTGCGCTCGGTCTGAGCAGCGCCCTCCATAGTTTCCGCATAATAGCCCCTGTAAATATATTGTTTAGTTACAGAGGATCTTATTTCGCAAATGTGAACGGCAACACTGGTCAGGATGAATGGCTTGCGGCACAATGTGAACAGATATGAACAGAAAGAGACAACAACCAGGATGTCGCATCACATTGTCATTGTTGAGGATGAACCCGTTACCCAGGCACGATTACAGGCTTATTTTGAACAGGAAGGTTATCACGTCTCGGTCACAGCCAGCGGAGCCGGCCTGCGTGAAATCATGTCACAACACTCTGTCGATCTTATTCTGTTAGATATCAATCTCCCGGATGAAAATGGCTTAATGCTGACCCGCGCCCTGCGTGAACGCTCAACGGTGGGGATCATCCTGGTAACGGGTCGTAGTGACCAAATTGACCGTATCGTTGGCCTGGAAATGGGGGCTGATGATTATGTCACCAAGCCGCTGGAGCTACGTGAACTGGTGGTGAGAGTGAAAAATTTACTCTGGCGTATCGACCTTGCCCGCGAGGCGCGACCGGAGGCCAAAGACAACTGCTATCAGTTTGCCGGGTATTGTTTGAACGTCTCCCGTCATACTCTGGAACTGGGCGACGAGGCAATCAAACTCACCCGCGCCGAGTATGAAATGCTGGTCGCGTTTGTCACCAATCCGGGGGAAATTCTCAGTCGCGAACGTTTACTGCGCATGCTTTCGGCACGACGGGTAGACAATCCGGACTTACGCACCGTGGACGTACTGATCCGCCGTTTACGCCACAAGCTGCGGGCTGATTTACTGGTGACACAGCACGGGGAAGGCTATTTTTTAGCGGCCGACGTGTACTGATACAGATAAACAGGACGGAATCCGCCGGGTGACAACGAGCACTTTACATGCTGGCTGTCGGCATTTTTCGGGGTGAGCACCAGGATCGGGGGACTGATATTTTCCGGCACCGGTTGTCCTTGTAATACTCTGATAGCCTGCTGAATCGCCAGTTCACCTTGCCAGACCATTTGATCGCTGGCAGCCATAATGATTCTTTCGCGTTTAAGCCCGCGATACACCTGATGCGACAGATAAAAAGAGACGACAGTTAACGGCGCGCCCTGATTGCGCTTCTCCCCCATCGCCGCTTCAGCAGCAATTGCCGTACCGGCCACCACGTCGACATCCGGGTGACGCTCAAGCATCTCCTGCAGCAGGTTACGCTGTATTTCAATATCATTATCGCCCAACGCCACATCCACGATGCGCACCTGACTGCCAGCAATCGCCTGACGGAATCCGGCCACCATCTCACGACTGCCCCCGGCGTCATCAGGTCCTGGCAATAATAAGACCTTTAGCGGTTTGCCCGCGCTCCACTTAACCAAATAGCGGCCAGGCTGATAACCCATCTGGAACCACGGAACCCCAACCCGGGCTTTTACCGTTGCGTCATGGATAACATTCACCACCTCGATAACCGGCAGCGTGCCAACCTGCGCCTGCAAATCCGGAAAAGTCGTCGTGCTGCTGCCCAACAAAATGGCATCCGCGCCCCATTGCTGGCATTGAGCGATTTGTGATTTTTGCGTGTCGAACTGGCGATACCCTCCCGCCTCGAGCACCTTCAGGCTTACGCCGTATTTTTTCGCCGCCTCCAGCATGCCGTAATTCACGGAAAGCCAGTAGGAATCCTTCAGGCTGGGATACAGCGCGCACAGTTTCCAGACTTTGTTTGCAGTAACGTCCGTTAGCGGCTCCGGCACTGCCTGCTGAGTATCCTGCCAGCGCAGCAGTGCGGACCCGGTCGCGTGACCTAAGCCGGGAAAAAGTGTGATAAGCAGGAAAACCAATACGCGCATGATAGCCTCAACATTGATAAGGCTTTATCCTAGTTGCTTTCCTCTTTTGGACTCAACCTTTTTAATCTGTGGCGACCCGACAGTGAATTTATCTCTGACCAAACGACTGTGGATAGGCTTCGGGCTGATGGCGGCACTGACCCTCATTAGTACGCTGGTTGGCTGGTATAACCTGCGTTTTGTCAGCCAGGTTGAGCAGGCCAATACCCAGGCGCTGATCCCGACCATGGACATGGCGCGCCAGCTCAGCGAAGCCAGCGCCTGGGAACTGTTTTCCGCGCAGAATCTGACCACCGCAGATAATGAAAATATGTGGCTGGCTCAGGGGCGTATGTTAACCGCCCAAAGCCTGAAAATAACCGCTTTACTGAAAACCCTGCGCGAGCAGGGCTTTGACACGTCGGCCATTGAACAACAGGAAAAAGAGATCGCCCAGTCGTTAAGCCATCAGGGGGAGTTGGTTGGCGAACGTCTGAAACTGCGCGATCGGCAGCAACAGCTCAGCCAACATATTATTGAGGCTACCGCCGACGTTGCCGAAATGGCGCGCGGTCAGGCCAGTAATGCCGCCACCTCGGCGGGCGCTACGCAGGCAAGCATTTATGATTTGATTGAGAGCCATCAGGGACAGGCGGCAGAACACGCTCTCGACAGGCTTATCGATATCGATCTGGAATATTATAACCAGATGAATGAACTGCGCCTGAGCGCGCTACGCGTGCAGCAAATGGTGATGAATCTGGGGAATAACCAGGCGCAGAATAACCTTGCAGCGCTGGAAACCCAGCTTAATGCCGCCGTCAGAGTGCTTCACCGCCGACAAATACGCATTGAAGATCCGCTGGTACGCACTCAGGTTGCCGGCGCTGTAAATTCGATAAGCCGTTATGTCGATCTGCTGGCCCTGTATCGTCAGGATAATGACATCACCACCCGCTTACAGATCTTATCGCAGAACAATATCGAGCAATTTACCCGTTTCAGTAGCGAAGTCAGTCAGTTGGTAGAAATCATTGGCCAACGCAATCAGACCGGGCTGGCGCATCTCAAACAGGCCAGCCAGCGCGGGCAAACGCTGCTGCTGCTGTTAGGTGCGGTGTCATTGTGCTTGTTAATTCTCATTCTTTGGCGCGTAGTTTACCGCTCGGTCACGCGCCCGTTGGCGCAGCAAACCCAGGCGTTACAGCGTCTGCTTGAAGGTGATATTGACTCCCCATTTCCGGAAACCGCGGGCGTTCGCGAACTGGATACCATCGGGCGGTTAATGGACGCCTTTCGCGGCAGCGTTCACGCCCTTAATAGCCATCGCGAACATCTGGCCGCTCAGGTAAAAGCTCGCACCGCCGAACTGCGTTCTATGGTGTCTGAACACCGGCAGGCGCGGGCAGAAGCCGAAAAAGCCAACCAGGCAAAATCGGCGTTTCTTGCCGCCATGAGCCATGAAATACGCACCCCGCTGTATGGGATCCTCGGCACTGCGCAGTTGCTCTCAGACAATCCCGCTCTGGCGCAGCATCAGGAGAATCTGCGCGCAATCACCGACTCTGGCGAGTCTCTGCTGACCATCCTCAACGATATCCTGGACTATTCCGCCATCGAAGCGGGCGGAAAAAATGTGGCGATCGGCGATGAACCTTTTGAGCCCAGACCCTTGCTGGAAAGTACGCTTCAGCTCATGCATGGTCGCGTTGTGGGTCGCCCGGTCGTGCTGGTTACGGATTTTGCCGACGATGTCCCCGACTCCCTACGCGGCGATCCGCGCCGCATTCGGCAAATCATAACTAACCTATTAAACAACGCGCTGCGCTTTACCGATCGCGGACACATCACCCTGCGTAGCCGATGTAAAGATCAGGACTGGTATATTGAGGTTGAGGACACGGGATGCGGGATTGACCCTGTCCATCAGCGCGATATTTTTCAGCCGTTTGTTCAGGTTAGCGGTAAACGTGGGGGGACCGGGCTTGGACTCACTATCAGTGCCAGCCTTGCGCAGGCGATGCAGGGAGAACTGAGCGTCACCAGTACGCCGGGAGTCGGAAGCTGCTTTCGTCTGCGTCTACCATTACGGGCTGGCGCGATGCCGGTAGCTAAATCCGTTCCACGTGCCATATCGTTACAGGGTTTACGCTTACTGCTAATCGAGGATACCCCCCTCACGCAGCGCATCAGTACAGAAATGCTCACCCTCAATGGCGCCCAGGTCACCGCTGCCGACAGTGCGGCTGCGGCGCTCACCATACTGCAGCAAGACGCCCAGTATAATGCCGCGCTGGTTGATTTTGATCTTCCGGATATCGACGGCATCACGCTGGCGCAACAGTTAACCCACGAGTTTCCGACGTTAAAGCTAATAGGCTTTAGCGCACACGTCATCGACGAAACGCTAAGCCAAAGAACCAGCACCCTGTTTCTCGGCGTTATTCAAAAACCGGTTCCCCGGGATGAACTTAGTCGGCTCATTACCCATTATCTCCACGGTAACGCCCCTCTCCCGGTTGCATTAGAAAATGACAACCAACGGTTAGATACCCAGCAATTAGCCGGGGATATCCAGCTAATGGGATGGCAAAAGGTGCACGAATGGTTAGCGCTCTTTAAGCAACACACCCTTCCTGTATTAGATGAGATTGACGCAGCGCGCGCAGCATGTGAGTACGAGAAGATAAAACGTCTGGCACATCAGCTAAAAAGCAGCTGCGCCAGCATGGGGATGCGTTCTGCCAGCAGGATGTGCGCAGCGCTTGAACAGCAGCCGCTAGCTGATTTTTCACTCAGAGAGGAAGTACAACTAAGTCTTACAGAAGTGGAAATGTGGTTGGCAAAAGAAAATTTGTCGCGATTAGCCGAAGCTGAACATCAGAAGTGACGTTGAACGGGTCCGCTTGGAAAAAGGAAATT
>NZ_SZWV01000090.1:0-3589 GCF_005280945.1 Citrobacter sp. wls718 | reverse complement strand
GATGGGCTTTTTTGCGTCTGTTGTTTGTCGGTGAGTGCTCAATATCCCACTCTTCCATAACACAAGCCATCCTGAGGCATATGCGGTAAACTAAGCACGATTTTGCATCAGGAAAGCGTCTATGAATCACTCCCTTAAAGTCTGGAACACCTTCGGTATTGATCAGTATGCTAATGAACTTGTCTGCGCCGAAAATGAGCAACAATTACTGAATGCCTGGCAATCAGCCAATGCATTACAACATCCAGTGCTGATCCTGGGTGAAGGGAGTAACGTCCTGTTTCTTGATGCCTTCTATGGAACGGTGATTGTTAACCGTATTAAGGGCATTCAGGTCACAGAACAGCCTGATGCCTGGCATTTGCACGTAGGTGCGGGGGAAAACTGGCATCATCTGGTACAGCATACTCTGCAACTGGGCATGCCAGGGCTGGAAAACCTTGCGCTCATCCCCGGTTGTGTCGGTTCATCGCCGATCCAGAATATCGGTGCTTACGGCGTAGAACTACAGCGTGTCTGTGAATATGTTGATTGCGTTGAACTGTCGACGGGTAAACATTTACGCGTCGCAGCAGCGGAATGCCGTTTTGGCTATCGTGATAGTATCTTCAAACATGAATACCAGGATCGCTTTGCGATCGTTGCAGTTGGGCTGAAACTGCCAAAACAATGGCAGCCGGTGCTGACCTACGGCGACTTAACTCGCCTGGATCCCTCGACGGTGACGCCGCAGCAAGTGTTTGATGCCGTCTGTCATATGCGTACAACTAAACTACCCGACCCTAAAATACAGGGTAACGCGGGGAGCTTCTTTAAAAATCCCGTCGTTACCGCAGAAGTTGCTCAGGTGCTGCTGTCACAATTCCCGACAGCGCCTCATTACCCTCAAAAAGATGGCTCTGTGAAACTGGCTGCTGGCTGGCTTATCGATCAATGTCAGCTAAAAGGGGCGAGTATAGGTGGTGCTGCGGTACATCAGCAACAGGCGCTGGTACTCATTAACGCCAACGATGCAACAAGCCAGGATGTGGTGCAGCTTGCCCATCACGTTCGCCAGAAAGTGGGTGCGAAATTTAATGTCTGGCTCGAGCCTGAGGTCCGATTTATTGGACCGAAGGGGGAAATGAACGCCGTGGAGATCATAGCATGAAGGATCATACTGTACCTCTGACGCTTATTTCATTGCTGGCTGATGGTGAATTTCATTCGGGTGAACAGCTAGGTGAAAAGCTTGGCATGAGTCGTGCGGCTATCAATAAACACATCCAGACGTTACGTGACTGGGGTGTTGATGTCTTTACCGTTCCCGGTAAAGGATACAGCTTACCGGAACCTATTCAGCTCCTGGATTCATCAGTTATTCATTCCCAACTGGGTGGTGGAAATATTACCGTCCTGCCGGTCATTGATTCGACCAACCAATACCTTTTGGATCGTATTGGGCAACTGGAATCAGGTGATGCCTGCGTCGCTGAATATCAGCAGGCCGGACGTGGCCGTCGTGGGCGTAAATGGTTTTCTCCGTTTGGAGCAAACCTTTACCTCTCAATGTTCTGGCGTCTGGAGCAGGGACCGGCGGCTGCGATTGGCCTGAGCCTGGTCATTGGTATCGTCATGGCAGAAGTATTACGCGATCTGGGTGCCGATAAGGTGCGCGTGAAATGGCCTAACGACCTCTATCTGCTCGATCGTAAACTCGCCGGCATTCTGGTGGAGCTTACCGGTAAAACGGGTGACGCTGCGCAAATTGTTATTGGCGCGGGTATTAATATGGCAATGCGTCGGGTGGAAGAGAGTGTGGTTAATCAGGGCTGGATTAACCTGCAGGAAGCGGGAATTAACATTGATCGTAACACCCTTGCCGCTCGGTTGATCCGTGAGCTGCGTGCGGCACTCGTACTGTTTGAGCAAGAAGGGCTAACGCCTTATTTACCACGTTGGAAGACGCTGGATAATTTTATCAATCGTCCCGTTAAATTGATTATCGGCGATAAAGAAATATTTGGTGTATCCCGGGGAATAGATGCGCAAGGTGCGCTATTACTTGAACAGGATGGCGTGATCAAACCGTGGATGGGTGGAGAAATATCACTCAGAAGCGCAGGGTAATAAAAAGGGGAGCGATAGCTCCCCTTTTTGTTTATTTCCGTAATCTCACTTGTTCAACAGCATGGTTGGCGCTTTTAGTCATGATTAAGCTGGCTCGCTCACGCGTTGGTAAGATATTTTGTTTTAAATTCAGCCAGTTAATTTCTTTCCAAAGTGTTGTGGCGGTATTGATAGCCTCATCTTCAGACAGTTTGGCGTAGTTATGGAAATAAGAGTCGGGGTTGGTAAATGCCCCTTCACGGAATTTCAGGAAACGATTGATATACCACGTCTGGAGTAATTCTTCTGGTGCGTCAACGTAAATAGAGAAGTCGACAAAATCAGAAACAAATACATGATGTGGATCGTGAGGGTAATCCATCCCACTTTGTAATACGTTTAATCCTTCGAGAATTAAAATATCGGGTTGTGCGACGGTCTTGTCTCCATCAGGGATCACATCATAGATAAGATGTGAATAAACCGGCGCCGTGACGTTAGGGACACCTGACTTGAGGTCGGAAACGAATTTTACCAGACGGTGCATATCGTAGGACTGAGGGAAGCCTTTCTTCTTCATAAGTCCACGGTCTTTCAACACCTGGTTAGGGTGAAGAAAGCCATCGGTGGTAATCAACTCAACCTTGCGATGCTCAGGCCAGCGACTCAACAATGCCTGCAGGACGCGCGCAGTGGTACTTTTTCCTACCGCAACGCTGCCAGCAATACTGATGATATAAGGAATACGCTCGCCGTTGGTGCCTAAAAATTGCTCCAGCACAGCCTGACGGCGCAGGTTTGAACTGATGTAAAAGTTTAGCAAACGCGATAAGGGCAAATAAATCTCGGCAACTTCTTCCAGCGATAAGTCTTCATTAATGCCTTTCAGACGAGCAATCTCTTCCTCGGTCAGGGTCATCGGCACGGAATCACGAAGCGCAGCCCACTGGTTGCGATCAAACTGTAGGTAAGGCGTCATTAACGCTTGCTCTTTTATACTCATACGCATGGTCTGGCTGTCATTGCGATATCAGGTCAGTAATAAAAAATGAATTCATCCCTGGCACGCAATGGCACGTCACATTTCAGTTAATTTGGACAATGGGCAGGAGGGTAACACCAGATGGGAGGGAATAATAAGAAAAAATCATCCCCTGAAAAGCAATGTGACGGGTATTCCAGATGTAAAAAGAGGCACTTTGCATCAGTTGGTATACATATGATGGAGTAAAACACCTCCTGGACGGTCGTGAAACGTTGTAAATTTGTACAGTCAGGCGCGAGAATAGATTATTTATCGGCCGTATAGTGTAAAATGTGAGCGATAGAACGTTTTATGCGATTTTTTAGTTGCATGAAAGCGCAGGTCTCCATAAAATGCGCGCTACTTGATGCCGACTTAGCTCAGTAGGTAGAGCAACTGACTTGTAATCAGTAGGTCACCAGTTCGATTCCGGTAGTCGGCACCATCAAGTCCGGTGGGGTTCCCGAGCGGCCAAAG
>NZ_SZWV01000091.1:0-1504 GCF_005280945.1 Citrobacter sp. wls718 | reverse complement strand
TTGTTCGCACCTTCCTTAGACGATCTACCAGACAGCTTTATGCCGCATGGTGTGCAAATTAATCACCAGGTTGTAGGAACCGCTGTCGTATTTACCCCTTCGATGACGCTACAGCAATTGGTTCTCCCTGTAGTACCGTTGAACCATTTTATTAGTGAATTCTGGGATAAGATCTTCAGCCTGTTTCAGCAAAATAGCGAAAATGTACTGCTCCCAGAAGTCTCTCGTGAAATCGATACGCTGTTCGATAAGATCATATTTAACCCAACAGCACAAAACGATCACCCGGCCATTTATTCACATCTCAATACTATCCAGGATATTGTTCAGCAGATAGAAAGCAAACATTCGGTCCAATTTAACGGTAATCGACTGTACGGCTTAGCATGGTATTTATTCACTAAAAATAAGCAGGGTAATGACGGCATCCTGGCGCATAAAAAAACGCTCAAAAATTTACATCAGTATATTAGCCAACATTTGGCAGAAGAGAACCTGATTGCGAGTATGTTATCAACACAGATCGCCCAGCGATTTGATCTCAAGATTACCCAGGAAGATGACGTTTTCTTCACGCTATATTTGAAAAGTATGAAGATGGTGACCGTTGCACCACGAACCAAAGCGGTCATTCTGGCACATGGCTATGCAACGGCCAGCAGTATTGCCAATGTCGTGAACCGCATGTTGGGTGAAACCCTTTTTGCCTCCTTCGATATGCCTATCGACACGGCCATCAAAGATATCGCCAGTAATATACTGCAGTACATTAATGATAATGATATGTCCAATGGGCTGGTCATTCTGGTAGATATGGGGTCGTTAACGGATATTTACTCTGAGTTCAATAAAAGCATCCATTTCCCTGTCGCCATTATTAATAATGTCTCCACGGCAATGGCGCTACACGTCGGTGAGTTATTATTAGATAACGCTCCGCTGGAAAGCATTGTTGAGAACGTCACCTCTTACCAAAAGAATGACAGTAAAATCATCTATTCAGAGCAGGTCAAACGTCCAGTAATCATTACCAGCTGCTATACCGGAATGGGTACGGCGCAGCGAATACAGACATTGCTGGAAGACAGTATTCCGAAAGAAGCAGGGGTGGATGTTATCGCCTATGACCACCAGCTACTGCTTTCAGAGTCCTCCCGCCAGTCACTGTCTCAGTTCTATGACATTATTGCTGTTGTCGGAACAGCTAATCCGGATATCCCCTTTATTCCCTATATTTCATTGGATGACCTGATCAGCGGCCGGGGTGATGTTCGCTTGGAAACGGTTTTCCAGGGCATTGCTGATACCGATATGATTCAGACCATCAACGACAGATTGGTACATAACTTTTCGCTCAAGCGGGTCATCGCTCAGTTGACGATTCTGGATACCGGAAAAATCCTTGAGCACCTTGATATCTGTATCAGTACTCTCGAAAGATTACTCAAAAAACGCTTAGCCAATGAGACGAAGATTAACCTGTGATCTTGACCCTCCATCTCCG
>NZ_SZWV01000082.1:18479-25318 GCF_005280945.1 Citrobacter sp. wls718 | reverse complement strand
GGAGATTCAGGGGGCCAGTCTATGTTGAGTCATTCCCTGCACCTTATTGTTCTGTTTTATGATGACACCGCAGTCACTCTTAAAGGGATGTAGGGGATAACGCAATATTTTTCAGTTACCTATCAGATATCGATCTGACATTTTCAAACATTAAGTGGTAACATCTGATTCAGGCACTTTTGCTGAAATAAAATGCTTAAGTCTGGCGGGTTAAAATGCGTAAAGATGGGTAAAACCGCTGTGTCATTACCCGCGATTTCATTATCCTCCGTCATTAATTACATCTGTCATAAGAGAGTGACTCATGGATCGTATTATTAGTTCATCGCGCGACCGTACATCGCTACTCAGCACGCACAAAGTGCTGCGTAATACCTATTTTCTGCTGAGCCTGACGCTGGCGTTTTCTGCCATCACCGCAACGGCTAGCACCGTGCTGATGCTGCCATCCCCGGGTCTTATCCTGACGCTGGTCGGTATGTATGGCCTGATGTTCCTGACCTATAAAACGGCAGATAAGCCGGTCGGTATTCTGTCAGCTTTCGCCTTCACCGGCTTCCTGGGCTACATTCTGGGACCGATGCTGAATGCCTACTTGTCTGCGGGCATGGGTGATGTCATCGGTATGGCGCTGGGCGGTACCGCGCTGGTCTTCTTCAGCTGTTCTGCCTACGTGCTGACCACCCGTAAAGACATGTCCTTCCTCGGCGGTATGCTGATGGCGGGTATCGTGGTGGTGCTGATTGGTATGGTTGCCAATATTTTCCTCCAGCTGCCGGCTCTGCATCTGGCTATCAGCGCGGTGTTTATTCTGATTTCTTCAGGCGCTATCCTGTTCGAAACCAGCAATATCATCCGTGGCGGTGAAACCAACTACATCCGTGCAACGGTCAGCCTGTATGTGTCGCTGTACAACATCTTCGTCAGCCTGCTGAGCATTCTGGGCTTCGCCAGCCGCGACTAAGTTGTCAACTCGCATTATCCAGCCCCGCTTATGCGGGGCTTTCTTTTTTGCTAAACTGCCGCCAGTTTGACTAACGCAGTGAAGGATTATGTTGATCTTTGAAGGTAGAGAAATCAGTACCGACAGCGAAGGCTATTTAAAAGACACGACCGAGTGGAGTGAACCGCTGGCCGCTGCCATTGCCGAAAACGAAGGTATTACCCTGACGCCCGAGCATTGGGAAGTGGTGAGCTTTGTACGCGAGTTTTATCTGGAGTTTAATACGTCTCCGGCAATCCGCATGCTGGTAAAAGCGATGGCCAACAAGTTTGGCGAAGACAAAGGTAACAGCCGTTATCTTTACCGTCTGTTTCCGAAAGGTCCGGCTAAACAGGCAACCAAAATCGCGGGCCTGCCTAAACCGGTAAAATGTATTTAATAGCGGATACTAAATCCCTTTAAATCATCGCCAGGACGGTGGGGTTCGCTGAGAATTCTGTCTACCCTGGCGCTACGCGGGCCCCCAGCCTTTAACCACCTCATCAGTTGTTCCACCTGGTCGCTTTCGCCGCAGGCGACAATCTCTACGCTACCGTCATCCATGTTCTTTGCGTATCCGGTTAATCCCAACCGTTGTGCTTCATGCTGAGTGGTGTAGCGAAAACCCACGCCTTGTACCCGGCCGTGAACCCAGGCAATGATGCAGACTTTAGACATTACGGTTCTCCTTATCATCGCGTTGCGCGTTGCAAATCCTCGAAAAACTCAGGACAATGGCGCCCATTTCTTTGAATCGACAGAATAGCAAATTATGAGTGTACGTTTAGTGTTAGCCAAAGGGCGCGAAAAATCATTACTTCGCCGCCATCCGTGGGTATTTTCTGGTGCCGTCGCCCGTATGGAAGGTAAAGCCAGCCTGGGTGAAACCATCGATATTGTTGACCATCAGGGTAAATGGTTAGCACGCGGAGCCTGGTCACCGGCGTCGCAGATCCGTGCACGCGTCTGGACATTCGACAAGTCCGAATCCATTGATATTGACTTCTTCACCCGCCGTTTGCAGCAAGCAAAGACATGGCGCGACTGGCTGGCGAAGAAAGACGGCCTGGACAGCTACCGTCTGATCGCCGGAGAATCCGATGGCCTGCCGGGTATCACCATTGACCGTTTTGGCCGTTTCCTCGTCCTGCAACTGCTCAGCGCCGGGGCTGAATATCAGCGTGCCGCGCTGATTAGCGCCCTGCAAACGGTGTTCCCTGAATGCGCCATTTATGATCGCAGCGATGTTGCAGTGCGCAAAAAAGAAGGTATGGAGCTGACCCAGGGGCCCGTCACGGGCGAACTGCCTCCGGCCCTGCTGCCGATTGAAGAACACGGCATGAAGCTGTTGGTCGATATTCAGCACGGTCATAAGACAGGTTACTACCTGGATCAGCGTGACAGCCGTCTGGCCACGCGTCGTTATGTACAAGACAAACGTGTCCTGAACTGTTTCTCCTATACCGGCGGTTTCGCGGTATCTGCGCTGATGGGTGGATGCAGCCAGGTCGTCAGCGTTGATACCTCGCAGGAAGCGCTCGACATCGCCAGACAAAACGTCGAACTGAATAAGCTGGATCTGAGCAAAGCTGAATTTGTGCGCGATGACGTCTTTAAACTGCTGCGCGCCTATCGCGATCGCGGTGAGAAGTTTGATGTCATCGTGATGGATCCGCCGAAGTTTGTGGAAAACAAAAGCCAGCTAATGGGCGCCTGTCGTGGCTATAAGGACATCAATATGCTGGCTATCCAGCTACTGAATCCTGGCGGTGTACTGCTGACGTTCTCGTGCTCCGGACTGATGACGACCGATTTATTTCAGAAAATCATCGCTGATGCCGCATTAGATGCGGGTCGTGATGTACAATTTATAGAGCAGTTCCGTCAGGCCGCCGATCATCCGGTGATCGCTACCTACCCGGAAGGGCTGTATCTGAAAGGGTTTGCCTGTCGCATCATGTAACTTGAAAAGTGGAATATTGCCCTTACATAGAGGGTATCTATTTCCCGGGAGGTGACTATGATTGCCAGCAAATTCGGTATCGGCCAGCAGGTCCGCCATTCCCTGTTAGGTTACCTCGGAGTGGTCGTGGATATCGACCCGGAATATTCGCTTGATGACCCGTCACCTGATGAGTTGGCGGTTAACGACGAACTTCGCGCCGCTCCCTGGTATCACGTGGTGATGGAAGACGATAATGGCCTGCCAGTGCATACGTATCTGGCGGAAGCACAGTTGAGCAGTGAGCTACAGGAAGAACATCCAGAGCAACCATCGATGGATGAACTGGCACGGACCATCCGTAAACAGCTTCAGGCTCCACGCCTGCGCAACTGACTTTAGCCGTTGCCGGATGACGATAAACTCATCCGGCAACGGCTCATTCTTATTTCGCCAGCCCCAGTCTCGGGATCTCGATAGCCGGGCAGCGATCCATCACCACAGCCAGACCCGCATCACGCGCCAGCACCGCCGCCGGCTCATTGATCACGCCCAACTGCATCCATAATGTCTTTGCCCCGATGGCAATCGCCTCCTGCGCAACACCCCAGGCCGCTTCTGAATTACGGAAGACATCCACCATATCCACCTTCTCCGGCACATCCGCCAGCGTCGCATACCCTTGCTGTCCCAGTAACGTTTTCCCGGCAACCTTGGGGGAAACAGGAATAACGTGATAGCCCTGATCGAGCAAATATTTCATCACGCGATAGCTGGGGCGGTCGGGTTTATCGCTTGCCCCTACCAAAGCAATCGTGCGGGTGGATGTCAAAATGCCAGCAATATCGGTCTCTTTCATCATCTTCCTCCAGGCTGTTTTGCAAAGTGTACGACAAACCTGACGTTGCAACCATTCATCCCATACCGGCGCATGAGAGCTAAACTGGAAATTATGTCTATATGTTAGTAAACATGATTGTCGAAAACTTTTGATACATCTTACTCAGGTATTTTCTGGACAGGAGAACCCTATGAGAGCCGGCATTGTGACAGCCTTGATTGCCCTGTGTTTGCCGGTATCCGTTTATGCGACCTCACTGCGTCTGTCAAGCGACATTGACCTGCTGGTACTGGACGGAAAAAAAGTCTCCAGCTCATTGTTACGCGGTGCCGAAAGCATTGAGCTGGAAAATGGTCGGCATCAGCTGGTTTTTCGCGTCGAGAAAACCATTCGCCTGTCCAGCCATGAAGAACGGCTGTATATCTCCCCCCCGTTGGTCATCAGCTTCGATACCCAATTAGTCAGTCAGGTTAATTTTCATCTTCCGCGTTTGGGCAATGAGCGTGACGCGGCACATTTCGATGAAACCCCTCGTGTGGAACTGTTGGATGGTGACGCCATGCCGATTCCGGTCAAGCTGGATGTGATGACCATCACATCCACCGCGAAAACCGTTGATTATGAACTGGAGACCGAACGCTACAACAAAGCGGCTAAGCATGCTTCATTACCACAATTTGCCACCATGATGGCCGATGACAGTTCGTTACTCTCCGGGGTTTCTGAACTGGATCGGGTGCCACCTCAATCGCAAGCGCTCACCGAGCAGAGGTTAAAATATTGGTTTCAGCAGGCCGACGCGCAAACGCGAAGTAACTTCCTGCAATGGGCAGAGAAGCAGCCCCCCCTCATGACATTTATGTCCACGTACGCATTTTTTTTGTCTTTCTCTTGCAGCGTCAAGTGCTTCCAGTACTCTGTAGCAAGGTTAACTTGGGAGCGGTACTATGGAATTGACGACTCGCACATTGCCAGCGCGCAAGCATATTGCGCTGGTTGCACACGATCACTGTAAAAAGATGTTGATGAACTGGGTTGAACGCCACCAGCCACTGCTGGAACAACACGTTCTCTATGCGACAGGCACAACGGGTAATTTAATCCAGCGCGCGACCGGTATGGACGTTAACGCTATGCTGAGCGGCCCGATGGGCGGCGACCAGCAGGTGGGAGCGCTGATCTCTGAAGGGAAAATTGATGTGCTGATCTTTTTTTGGGATCCGCTCAATGCCGTGCCTCACGACCCTGATGTCAAAGCCCTTCTGCGCCTGGCAACGGTGTGGAATATTCCGGTAGCGACCAACGTGTCGACGGCCGACTTTATTATCCAGTCGCCGAATTTCAGCGACGAGACGGAGATCCTGATCCCCGATTACGCTCGCTACCTGGCTGAGCGCCTCAAATAATAGCCTGACAGGCGGCTGTCGCCGCCTGCTTTCAAGGTTTACGGCTAACTGGCACATCCCGCTGTTTAAGCTCATCGACAAAACACGACGGCGCGTCTTTATTAAACAGCAGCCATACCCGATGCCGTGCACGCGTAAGCGCCACGTAAAGCAAGCGTCTCTCTTCTGCATCAGGAAAATCTTCTACCGCCGGCAGCAGCGCCTCCTCCATAATTGACTCGCGGGCCGGCGCCGGGAAACCATCATTACCGTCATGAAGCCCGACAATAATGACGTAATCCGCCTGCTGCCCTTTACTGGCATGGATAGTCATAAACTCAAGCTGTAGCTTGGGCCAACGGGTCGCCGCCTTCTCCAGGCTGGCAGGTTTCAGATGATGATAGCGCGCCAGTACCAGAATTCGCTCCTCGGCTTTCGCAAAACCAGACAGCTTATCCAGCAGCGCATCCAGCTGGCTTTCATCCAACAGCGTCACCGCTTTTTTGTCACCAACCGTCAGGCTGTTAAGCGGTTTTGCAAGCTGATGCGGGTTTTGCTGAATAAAACCGTTGGCTACCTCTCCAATACGGCTATTGAAGCGGTAAGTGGTATCCAAATCGCAGCGATCGCCCTCGCCAAAGGTGTGATGGAAGGCAGTAGTTAACGAAAGCTGTGCGCCACTAAAGCGATAAATAGCCTGCCAATCGTCTCCTACAGCAAACAAGGTGGTCTGTGAGTTTTGCTGTCGCAACGCAGCCAGCAACGCTGCGCGCTGGGGAGAAATGTCCTGAAACTCATCAACCAGAATATGTTTCCACGGGCTGATAAAACGCCCCTTTTGCAGAATGACGATGGCCTGATGAATTAGCCCGGAAAAATCAACGGCGTTTTCTTCTTTCAGGGCGCTCTTCCATGCCTTAAGCAACGGCGCCATGAGCTTGATACGTTTACTGAATAGATCGCGAATGTCCTCCGGCGCATTGGCAATCATTTCCGCTTGCGCCCCCCCGTGCATACGCATCAGGCTAACCCAACGATCCAGTCTCGAGGCCAGGCGACGCTGCAGTTTTTCATCATCCCAAAAATTACCTTCAGGTACTGACCACTGCATCTCTTCTTCTAACCATTGCCGCCAGCCTTTGGCCTGCGCCTTTTTCTCACTACACTGCTGACGCCAGGCGGTAATAAAAAGTTTATGGCGCGCGGGGGTATCGTTTTCAAGCTTGCTTACCGTTGGGACCTTTTTACTGCCCTGCTGAATGATGTGAAGCGCCAGCGAGTGGAACGTCCGGGCGGTGATGTCTTCTGTATGCAGTCGCTCACGAATCCGCTCATCCATTTCCTCGGCCGCTTTGCGACCAAACGCCAGAAGCAGAATTTGTTCGGCCACCGCGTCTCCCTTTGCCAGTAGCCAACCTGCACGTGCCACCAGCACAGATGTTTTGCCACTTCCCGCGCCCGCAAGCACGAGTAACGATTGCTCACCGTTAACCACCGCCCGGGCCTGAGCCGGATTCAGCGGCGAAGATTCAATCTGCTGGAAGAACTCGGCGTGCTCTGTCAGCATTGCGTCGGTATAGGCTTGATTATGCTGTAACCGGCAGGCTTCAATATCCTGCAACCATGCCTGACACTGGCGTATTGCCTCGCGACAGTTGTCAAACTCCTCCAGCCTTTCAACCGGCAACG
>NZ_SZWV01000082.1:0-18448 GCF_005280945.1 Citrobacter sp. wls718 | reverse complement strand
GCAGCGCCGCGAAAGCGCGACGGATTTGCTGTTGCAGGCCTGCCGTTTGGTTGCGTGTCAGCCATTTATTTTCATGGGTACGGGCCGCAATCGTCTCGAGCTGCTCCTGCAAAACCGTGGCGGCGACCTCGCTCATTTCCTGGCTCCACTGCAGCCAAAGCATGTTGAGATGGCGATGAAAACGCTGAGTTTCTGCCCATTCCGTCCCATGCAGTCGCACAACCTTATCGCCCGGGAGCACAAATTCGAGTTCCCCCCATACGAGGCCCCGTTTGCAATGAATAGCCAGTAATTGATTGAATGGAATAAGATACTCGTGACGATCGCCGGAAACTTTAATCCCGGCATTAAGAATAACGGCCCGATCGTACGGGTGTTGCGCCAGACGTTTTCCAATAGAAGTAGCTTTCAGTTCCATAAGGCTTAAGCGGATCCACACGAAGAGGTTTACTTATCAGTGTAACCGCCAGAGAAAACGTGCTCCAGCCCAAAAAAACGTTACAATTGCCGAATTCACCAAAAACCAGAGTTAACCGAGAGTTTATGCGTACAGTTCTGAATATTTTAAATTTTGTGCTCGGGGGGTTCGCCACCACCTTAGCCTGGTTACTGGCAACACTGGTCAGTATCGTGCTTATTTTTACCCTGCCATTAACCCGCTCATGCTGGGAGATAACGCGCCTTTCTCTGTTTCCCTATGGCAACGAAGCCATTCATGTTGATGAACTCAACCCGGCAGGTAAAAATGTTCTTCTGAACACCGGCGGAACATTACTGAATATTTTTTGGCTGATTTTCTTCGGCTGGTGGCTGTGCCTGATGCATATTGTCTCCGGTATTGCCCAGTGCATCACGATTATTGGTATTCCGGTGGGGATTGCTAACTTTAAGATTGCCGCAATTGCACTCTGGCCCGTCGGTCGGCGCGTGGTCTCGGTAGAAACTGCCCGCGCAGCACGTGAAGCCAATGCGCGTCGCCGCTTTGAATAACCAGGACTGATGGCCTTTATGTTAAGTCCTCTGCTCAAACGCTATACCTGGAACAGCACCTGGCTGTACTACGTGCGAATTTTTATTGCACTTTGTGGCACCACCGCGCTGCCCTGGTGGCTGGGCGACGTCAAGCTGACTATCCCGCTGACGCTGGGCATGGTGGCCGCCGCGTTAACCGACCTCGACGATCGTCTAGCTGGTCGCTTGCGCAATTTGATCATTACGCTGATCTGTTTTTTTATTGCCTCAGCGTCCGTCGAGCTTCTCTTCCCATGGCCGTGGCTGTTTGCCATTGGATTAACGCTTTCAACCAGCGGCTTTATTCTGCTTGGCGGATTAGGCCAGCGCTATGCGACGATCGCCTTCGGCGCATTGCTTATCGCTATTTACACCATGCTGGGCACGTCACTGTACGATCAGTGGTATCAGCAGCCGATACTACTGCTCGCCGGGGCTATCTGGTACAACCTGCTGACATTGACCGGACATCTCCTGTTCCCAATCCGTCCATTGCAGGATAATTTGGCGCGCAGCTATGAGCAGTTAGCGCACTATCTGGAGCTGAAATCCCGTCTGTTTGATCCCGACATTGAAGATGAAAGCCAGGCACCGCTCTACGATTTAGCGCTGGCCAATGGGCAACTGATGGCGACGCTAAACCAAACCAAAGTGTCGTTGCTAACCCGCCTGCGCGGTGACCGTGGGCAACGGGGAACACGTCGCACGTTACACTACTATTTTGTGGCGCAGGATATACACGAACGCGCAAGCTCTTCGCATATTCAATACCAAACGCTACGCGATCACTTCCGTCACAGCGACGTGATGTTTCGCTTCCAGCGCCTGATGTCTATGCAGGGGCAAGCCTGTATGCAGCTGTCACGCTGTATTTTATTGCGCACACCCTACCAACATGACCCACATTTTGAGCGCGTTTTCACCCATATCGATGCCGCACTTGAGCGCATGCGTGTTAATGGTGCGCCTGCAGACTTGCTTAAAACATTGGGATTTTTGCTCGCTAACCTGCGTGCTATCGACGCGCAATTGGCAACAATTGAGTCCGAGCAGGCGCAGGTCATTTCGCGCAATGAGTCCGAAAATCAGCTTGCCGATGACAGCCCACATGGGTTCAGCGATATCTGGTTGCGTCTGAGCCGTAACTTCACCCCCGAGTCAGCCCTATTTCGCCATGCTATCCGCATGTCGTTGGTGCTCTGTGTCGGATACGCCATCATCCAGATAACCGGTATGAACCATGGATACTGGATCCTGCTAACCAGTCTGTTTGTCTGTCAGCCAAACTACAACGCCACCCGACATCGCCTGGCCCTGAGAATTATTGGTACCTTAGTCGGAATAGCGATTGGTTTACCCATTTTGTGGTTCGTCCCCTCTCTGGAAGGGCAGCTCATCCTGTTGGTGATTACCGGCGTGCTCTTTTTCGCCTTTCGCAACGTACAGTATGCCCATGCGACCATATTTATCACCCTGCTGGTATTATTATGCTTTAACCTGCTGGGAGAAGGGTTCGAGGTCGCACTGCCGCGAGTCATCGATACGCTGATCGGCTGTGCGATTGCCTGGGCTGCCGTCAGTTTTATTTGGCCAGACTGGCGTTTTCGTAATTTACCGCGGGTCATCGAACGAGCAACGGATGCTAACTGCCGCTATCTGGACGCTATCCTTGAGCAATATCATCAGGGCCGTGATAACCGTCTGGCATACCGAATTGCCCGCCGTGATGCACATAACCGTGATGCGGAGCTTGCTTCCGTGGTGTCGAACATGTCGAGTGAACCAGATGTTACAGCCCAAACGCGCGAAATGGCGTTCCGTTTGCTGTGCCTCAACCATACCTTCACCAGCTATATTTCCGCCCTCGGCGCTCACCGGGAACAGCTGACTAACCCGGAAGTCCTGGCATTACTGGACGACGCGGTCTGCTATGTTGATGATGCGCTTCATCATCAACCCGCTGACGAGCAGCGCGTATACCAGGCTCTGGAAAGTCTTAAACAACGGATTCAACATCTTGAACCGAGCCAGGACACCAAAGAACCGCTGGTCGTACAACAGGTTGGATTATTGATTGCACTGTTACCAGAAATCAGTCGGTTACAGCAACAAATCGCGGCATTACCCATTAGTAACCCGGTTCAGGCTTAAGTGAACTCACCCACTCAACCAACTCCCGGCGGCGAACCGCCGGGAGTGCTGCTTCATGTATCCCACTGATTGCGCCCTCAAGCGCATAAAGAATTTTCACTGTCAGCGATGGGTTAATTTGCAAAAGCTTTAGCCAACACATTTGAGCACCCAGGGTGCGTAATGTACCCTCATCGTTAATCCCGGCTTCACTCAGTAGGGTCTCCAGATGAAAGGAAATGTTCGGCAGTTCCCGTAACCGGTGTTGCGAAACACGCGTCTGTTTTTCTTTTACTGCGGCATCCAGCGAATATCGTGATAAAGACACCAACTGCGGATGGTTTCGCCACAGCGCATCATTAACTTGATAATAGTTGAGTATCACGGGACGTCCCCGCTTCATAAACGTCAACCAGACCGGGGAATGTTTGACACAGTACTGTACGCTTTGCTCACAGGCCCGCAGGTATAACTCACCGTCGGCAACCATTGCAAAGACCGTATCACCCACCGTCAAGCTATAACTGCCAAATAAAGAGCGGTAGCTAATTGTACCTAAAGAGGCCAAATATTCTTGTGATTTATAGATCCTGGCATAAGAGAGGTTTTTCATAAAAGTCCTTTTAAATCATAAGATAATGGAATGATTTCCAGTAACAGATCCGTTAATGACGACGATAGGCAACTTAGCCCCAAGGGGCAAGATGAATTTTATATTTCCCGCCACGACGGCTAAAAATTGCGAGTCTGTTTCCGAAAATAAGGTTGATCTTTAGTGATAGCAGGGTTACTGTATATCCATACAGTAACCCACAGGGCTGGATTGATTATGTACACTTCAGGCTACGCAAATCGTTCTTCGTCGTTCTCTTCAACATCAAGCAATAGTGCGCGCGTTTCTTCAGAAAATGCGACTGCCGGGCTTATCAGTGAAGTGGTCTATCGCGAGGACCAGCCCATGATGACGCAATTACTGCTATTACCCCTGCTTCAGCAGTTAGGGCAGCAATCACGTTGGCAGCTCTGGCTTACGCCACAACAAAAGCTGAGCCGTGAGTGGGTGCAATCAGCGGGGCTTCCATTAACGAAAGTTATGCAAATAAGTCAACTCTCTCCCTGCCACACGTTAGAATCGATGGTTCGCGCGCTGCGCACCGGCAATTACAGCGTGGTTATTGGCTGGCTGACTGAAGAATTAACAGAAGATGAACATGCAGAACTGGTGAAAGCTGCAGATGAAGGGAACGCAATGGGATTTATTATGCGTCCTGTTCGCGCTCAGGCACTTGCGGGGAGACAGCATTCCGGGCTAAAAATTCACTCGAATTTGTATCATTAAGTAAAATTAGGATTAATCCTGGAATTTTTTTTCATACCTCAATCTGTCATTGAGATATAACGCATATTTTGTGTGAACGCCTGTCAGAAGCGGTTTTAGAGAAGTTTTGAGTTCAATTAATCAGCCATAAATGTTAAATATTGTGTATACAAGCCTTTTTTTTTCATATGCCTGACAGAGTTCACACTTGTAAGTTTTCAACTACGTTGTAGACTTTACATCGCCAGGGGTGCTCGGCTTAAGCCGCAGATATCGGTAGAGTAACTATTGAACTGATCCCCGGGTGAAGGATTTAACCGTGTTATCTCTCTGGAGATAGTCATGGCGAATTTTGGATGATAACGAGGCGCAAAAAATGAAAAAGACAGCTATCGCAATTGCAGTGGCACTGGCTGGTTTCGCTACCGTGGCGCAGGCCGCTCCGAAAGATAACACCTGGTATGCTGGTGCTAAAATGGGCTGGTCTCAGTTCCATGACGTAGGCAACAACCAGATCAACAACGCCGGTCCTACCCACGAAAGCCAACTGGGTGCTGGTGCGTTCGGTGGTTATCAGGTTAACCCGTACGTTGGTTTTGAAATGGGTTACGACTGGTTAGGTCGTATGCCGTACAAAGGCTACACCGACGGTACTCATCAAAACGGCGCTTTCAAAGCTCAGGGCGTTCAACTGACCGCTAAACTGGGTTACCCAATCACTGACGATCTGGACGTTTATACCCGTCTGGGTGGTATGGTTTGGCGTGCTGACGCTAAAAACAACGAAGGCTTTAAAGACCACGACACTGGCGTATCCCCAGTATTCGCTGGCGGCGTAGAGTATGCAATTACTCCTGAAATCGCTACCCGTCTGGAATACCAGTGGACCAACAACATCGGTGACGCGAACACCGTTGGTGGTCGTCCGGATAACGGCCTGTTGAGCGTTGGTGTTTCTTACCGTTTCGGCCAGCAGGAAGAAGCAGCTCCAGTAGTTGTAGCTCCGGCTCCGGCTCCAGAAGTACAGACCAAGCACTTCACTCTGAAGTCTGACGTTCTGTTCAACTTCAACAAAGCGACTCTGAAACCAGAAGGCCAGCAGGCTCTGGATCAGATGTACAGCCAGCTGAGCAACCTGGATCCGAAAGACGGTTCCGTTGTGGTTCTGGGCTTCACTGACCGTATCGGTTCTGACGCTTACAACCAGAGCCTGTCTGAGAAACGTGCTCAGTCCGTTGTTGATTACCTGATCTCTAAAGGTATTCCTTCTGACAAAATCTCTGCACGTGGCATGGGCGAATCTAACCCAGTTACTGGCAACACCTGTGACAACGTGAAAGCTCGCGCTGCACTGATCGACTGCCTGGCTCCGGATCGTCGTGTTGAGATCGAAGTTAAAGGCATCAAAGACGTTGTAACTCAGCCTCAGGCTTAAGTTCTCGTCTAATAAAAAACCCCGCGATGCGGGGTTTTTTTTCACCTGTGGTTCACCATAAAAACGTGGGTGCTCAGCACATCGAAGCCGACATCAGGCTATTCTTTTCCCAGCAGCGCTTGTAAATCCTGCTTCAATGTGGACATTTTGTTCGCGTACTTCTCTTTATGCTCAGCGTCTTCAATCAGCTGCACGATGGTTTCAGAAAGCGTTTTTCCACGCCGCTGCGCAAGCCCTGCTAAGCGCTGCCAAACCATGAACTCCAGATCGATAGATTTCTTACGCGTATGCTGATGCTCTGCATTAAAGTGCCGCTTACGCCTCGCGCGTATGGTTTGCTTCATACGATTTTGCAGCGCGGCATTCATGTGTTCTTCAATCCAGGTATTCACCCGAACCGGTTCATTTTCGAGGGTTAGCAATAAATCAACGGCTTCTTCGGCAGCGCTGGCTTCCACGTAACGGGTAATCAACTCCCCTTCACGATGCTTTTTCACCAGATACTTCCATTTCCAGCCGCTTTCAAGATTTTCAAGTTGTTGATATTTCATTGCGATCTCAATGTTACCGTGTAACTCTTATCAGAATATCAGCTTTTTGGGCATCTGAAGAAAAGAATATCCAGCCTGTGAACTGTCGCGCGTCATCATCCCCGTTTAGCGGTGCATTCCACGTGTGCAGTGCTGACGGTTACGGTATAATCTCGTTTTTTACAACAGACTAAAAAACATCAACTTTGACCATTACGAAACTTGCATGGCGTGATCTGGTTCCTGATACTGACAGTTATCAGGAAATATTTGCACAGCCGCACGTCACTGACGAAACCGATACCTTACTCAGTGATACTCAACCACGCTTACAATTTGCGCTTGAGCAACTGCTTCAGCAATGGGCGACGTCCTCCTTTATGCTGGTGAAAGCGCCGGAAGAGCTTGAGTATCTCAATCTTATCGCCACGGCTGCGCGCTCATTACATACGGATGCCGGAAGCTTAACCGGAGGTCATTACGACATCTCTGGGCACACTATCCGTTACCGTGCAGCACAGCACGCAGAAGACAATTTTGCGACCTTAACTCAGGTAGTCAATGCTGACTGGGTTGAAGCCGAACAACTGTTTGGCTGTTTGCGTCAGTTCAATGGTGAAATTACGCTGCAACCGGGACTGGTGCATCAGGCAAACGGGGGCGTGCTGGTTATCTCATTACGCACCCTATTGGCTCAACCCCTGCTGTGGATGCGTCTGAAAGCCATTGTCAGCCACGAGCGCTTTGACTGGGTAGCTTTCGACGAATCTCGTCCACTTCCTGTCTCCGTACCGTCTATGCCGCTGAAACTGAAAGTGGTGTTAGTCGGTGAGCGTGAGTCGCTGGCCGATTTCCAGGAAATGGAACCAGAATTAGCTGAACAGGCAATTTACAGCGAGTTTGAAGATAATCTGCAGATAGTGGATGCTGAAACCATGACCCAGTGGTGTCAGTGGGTCACGCATACCGCCATACGCAACAATCTTCCCTATCCCGCCCCTGACGCCTGGCAAACGCTGGTGCGTGAGGCCGTTCGTTATACCGGCGATCAGGCGACATTACCGCTTAATCCGCTGTGGATCATCCGCCAGTTCAAGGAAGTGGCCCCCCTTTGTGAAGGCGAAACCTGCAGCGCAGAACAGCTGGGTCTGATGCTGGCGCAACGCGAATGGCGGGAAGGTTTCCTGGCCGAACGCATGCAGGATGAGATCCTGCAAGAGCAGATCCTTATCGAGACGGAAGGCGAGCAAATTGGACAAATAAACGCGCTGTCGGTGATTGAGTTTCCAGGGCATCCTCGCGCGTTTGGTGAACCTTCTCGTATCAGCTGCGTTGTGCATATTGGCGATGGCGAATTTACCGATGTTGAGCGTAAAGCCGAACTGGGCGGAAATATTCATGCCAAGGGTATGATGATCATGCAGGCGTTCCTGATGTCGGAACTGCAGCTCGAACAGCAAATCCCCTTCTCTGCCTCGCTAACCTTCGAGCAATCCTACAGCGAAGTAGATGGAGACAGCGCATCCATGGCTGAACTGTGCGCATTAATTAGCGCCCTTGCCGATGTTCCTGTCAATCAAAGCATCGCGATTACCGGTTCTGTCGATCAGTTTGGCCGGGCGCAACCTGTCGGTGGCCTGAACGAGAAAATTGAAGGTTTCTTCACTATCTGCCAGCAGCGTGAATTAACCGGTACGCAGGGCGTGATTATCCCTTCAGCCAACGTCAGGCACCTGAGCCTACCGCCAGCCCTGTTACAGGCCGTTGAAGAAGAAAAGTTCACTATTTGGGCGGTGGATGACGTGACCGATGCGTTACCACTGTTGTTAAATTTGGTGCGGGATGGCGAAGGCCAAACAACGTTGATGCAAACTATCCAGGAGCGTATTGCTGCGGCAACGCAACAGGAAGGTCGTCACCGTTTTCCATGGCCGCTGCGTTGGCTGAACTGGATTATTCCGAACTGATCGGACTTGTTCAGCGTACACGTGTTAGCTATCCTGCGTGCTTCAATAAGATAAGGCTTACAGAGAACATGGTAGATAAACGCGAATCCTATACAAAAGAAGACCTTCTTGCCTCTGGTCGCGGTGAGCTGTTTGGCGCAAAAGGCCCACAACTGCCTGCACCAAGCATGCTGATGATGGACCGTGTCATCAAGATGACCGAAACCGGTGGCAACTTTGACAAAGGTTATGTTGAAGCTGAACTGGATATCAACCCGGACCTGTGGTTCTTCGGTTGCCATTTTATTGGCGATCCGGTGATGCCAGGCTGCCTGGGTCTGGATGCCATGTGGCAGCTGGTTGGATTCTATCTCGGCTGGCTCGGTGGTGAAGGTAAAGGCCGTGCACTGGGCGTGGGTGAAGTGAAATTCACCGGTCAGGTTCTGCCGACCGCGAAGAAAGTCACTTACCGCATTCACTTCAAACGTATCGTTAACCGCCGCCTGATCATGGGCCTGGCAGATGGTGAAGTGCTGGTTGATGGTCGTCTGATCTACACGGCGAACGATCTGAAAGTAGGCCTTTTCCAGGATACGTCTGCGTTCTAATTGCGGACATCTGTTAGCCTGATAAGATGCTACAAAAGGCGAAACCTCCGCAATGCGGAGGTTTCTTTTATCTAAAGAGACAGAATCAGGCCATTAACACCCTATCCCCCATGGCTTCTCGCCAGCCTCCCAGCCAGTATGACCTTTGATTCAGCGTCTGATAGGGACACATTTCTTTTGAGCGTCCGGCGATGCCGGCCTGATATCCACGTTGATGTGCCCGTTCCAGGCGATCTCGTTTTTGTCTCTTCATGCCTCGTTTCCCTCATCTTTGGGTCTGGTGGAAAAGAAAACAGTGATTACTAAGTGTGCAATCACACTAAACGAATACCCCGAAACATCTGACTCGTCAATGCGCAAAATTCACGCCAGTGTCATATTTGTGAGCTACCCGGTAAATCATCTATACAAAAATCATGAGTCAGAACAGTTATATCAGTCGCGAAAAAAATAAAAAAAACCGCCCAGGGCGCTGAGCCGAAGGCGGTGTAATTTACAATTATTTAAGCTTAAGGAATGCGTTTCAGTTCTTGAGCGATAGCCGTCGCCTCCTGGCTCCATGCGCTGCCCAGTACCTTCACCATCTCATCATAGCCATCTTGCGTCTGCATGGCTTCGATGTAGAACGGGCGCTTAATCAGTTGTCCCTGGTGATTCAGCAACCATTCACCACTAACGATCACTTTACCATCGTAGCGGCCATGGAAGCCGGTTACCGTCACATTGAGCGTGTCCTGCGTACTGCCCAACGGTTGAGAGGCAACCACCCACCCTGGCAACTGCGTGCTCAGGTTGGCGACGAGAGTGTTACGCAATTGCTGATCTAACGGGCTGGCCCACAGATTACTGTTGGCAATAACGTACTTCACATCACTGGTTTGGTACACCACGCCATTACCTGCCAGGTAATCCGGTACCGCCACCTGCTCAACCCACAACAGGCGGTTACCCTGGTTAGCGCTACTCTGTACGCCCCCTTGGGCGATAGGGAGCTGGTAATAGCTTTTATTCTCTCCGCTGGAGCTGCATGACGTCAGCCAGACCGCCATCATCACCACTAGCCACTTTTTCATTGTTTCGCCCTCTTCGGCTCTGGATCTTTTTTGTCCTTCGCTTCAAACACCAGCGCGTTACTCTTATCGTTCAACGTTTTCAATACCGGCTGCAACTCACGCAGAACCTGATCAAGACGCTGCATATCTGCCACCATCTTGTTATAGGCCGCAGAACCTGGCTGGAAGCCCTGCATGCTACGATTCAGTTCGCGCAGTGTATTCTGCATATCCGCAGGAAGCTGCTGCATCGACTGGCTACCGGTAATCTTATTCATGTTATCCAACGTCGTTTGCAGATGTTTCATCGTGCGCTGGCTTTCTGAAAGTGTCGTGGTCGCCTGCACAATCATCGGATTCAGTGGCAGATTATTAATCTTATCCAATGCTTCCATCAAACGTTGCTGGATCTGCGCCAGACCACTGCTCACGGTCGGGATAATTTGGTAACCATTAAATTCGCGCACGCCCGTAATCGGTGGATCCTTCGGATAGAAGTCCAGATCGACATACAGCGCCCCGGTGACCAAATTCCCTGTTTTCAGGGATCCTCTTAATCCACGCTTGAGCAATTCGGCCAGATGGGTACCGACATCAGTATCTTCACCCAACTGCGCCTTAAGCCGTTCTGGTTCAATACGCACCAGCACCGGAATACGATAATCATCATTGAACACCTGACGCATATTCGGGGCAAAGAAAGGCACCTTGCTAACCGTACCGAGGCGAATACCACGGAACTCCAGCGGCGCACCAGGCTGCAACCCGCGAATCGAGTCTTTAAAGAACATCAGGTAATCAATGTGATCCGTATACAGCGAGTCCTGAATACTTTTTTGATCGTCATACAGGCTAAACGTGGCCTGTTGCGCAACCGGCTGGCCTTGTTCTAACCCCTCCGGCACATCAAAGCTGACTCCACCGCCGAACAGCGTGGTTAGCGATCCCATTTCTACGCGCATCCCCGCCGAGGTGAGATCGACGGCAATACCGCTGTCCTTCCAGAAACGTACGTTGCTGGTGACCAGGCGATCGTTTGGCGCATTAATGAAAAGCTGATAGCTGATGGAGCGTTTTTGCGCATCAAAGGTACTGGTCTCAACTGACCCTACGCGATACCCGCGGAACAACACCGGGTCTCCCGGGCTAAGCTGACCGGCTTTTTTGCTGTCCAAAATCACGCGGATCCCCTTCGCATCTGGCGGTGCCAGCGGTGGAGAGTCCAGCAACTGATAATTGGCGGGCTGGCTGCCTTTGTTACCCGGCTGCAGTTCAATATACGCCCCGGATAACAGCGTGCCTAAGCCACTGATACCTTCACGTCCCACCTGCGGCTTCACTACCCAAAAGACCGAGTCTTTATGCAGCAGCTTTTCCATACCAGAATTGAGGCGTGCTTTAATTTCCACATGCGTCAAATCGTCGGTCAGCGTGGCACTCTCAACGACGCCGACATCCACGCTGCGGCTCTTGATCGTGGTTTTGCCACCTTCAATACCTTCAGCATTGGTTGTAATCAGCGTGACGACCGGCCCCTGATGACTGTAGTGATAAAACAGGACCCACGCGCCGATGAGTGCGGTGACGATTGGGAATATCCACACGGGCGACCAGTTTTTAACCTTTTGCACTTTGGCTTCCCCACTTTTAGATTCCATGCTGTCAGGACTCCTCATGGCCTGGTTCTGGTTCACGGTCCCACGACAGACGTGGATCAAACGTCATCGCAGAAAACATTGTCATAATGACGACTAAAGCAAACATCAATGCACCCATTGCAGGATAAATGTTCATCAACCCTCCCATACGCACCAGCGCAGAGAGTACCGCAATAACAAAAACATCGATCATTGACCAACGACCGACAAATTCCACAACTTCATAAATGAAATGCATACGTTCACTGTCGCGTTTGCCGTGCCCTTTGGCATCCCAGCACAGCCAGGCAATGGCGATCATTTTTAGCGTCGGCACCAGAATACTGGCAATAAAGATGACCGCTGCCACCGGATAAGAACCTTCGCTCCAGATTAAAACAACGCCTTCAATAATGGTTGATGGCAGTTTTGACCCTAACAAATCGGTAATCATGATCGGCATAATATTGGCGGGCAGATACAGCATGATCGACGTGAACAGGAGTGCCAGCGTCCATTGCAGACTGTTTTTACGTCGCACGTAGCCCGTTGTCTGACAGCGCGGGCAGACCGGCTCGTCAGCGGGAAGAATCGCGGTACAACAGGAGCAGGAACGCAACCCCTGGTGAATACCGGGTACACCGGGTTTTAAGACCTGCTTAACCTCCGGCATTGGCGCGATATCATCCCACAGCCAGCGACGATCGACACACTGAAAGGCGCGCAACTGAAGAACGCAAAACAGGCACCACGGGATAAAGCTGCTCCCCACGCCGATATCGCCATAAGCCATCAGCTTAACAAAGCTCACCAACACGCCTGCGAGGAAAATTTCTGCCATTCCCCAGCTTTTTAACTGAAACAGAATCCGCGCTAGCCACGCTTTCAGCCGCCAGGGCATCTCAACCCGGTTCACCAGCAATAAGATGGTGAACAGGCAAAAAGCAGGAACCAACTGCACGAATAATAAAAAGAAGGTGCCAAGACTGGCGTAGTCTTCTGAAAACAGAACGCCGGGGATTTCCAGCAACGTGACTTCGCTGCTCACCCCTGCGACATTCATGTTCACAAAGGGAAAAAGGTTCGATAAAAGCAGCATGAACAATGCTGCGATAACATACGCGGTGGGACGCTGTCTTGGCGCGTCCCACGCAACGGTTAATGTCGTGCCACATCTTGGACATGCCGCTTTTTGACCATGCGTCAGGCTCGGTAATGCCACCAACATGTCACACTGCGAGCACAAAATATGCTTCGCGGCATGGTGATGTTCGCACATATGCGCTCCTTTAATTATGCGCCATTCTTCAAAGACTCAAGATACTCCCAGCGCTCAAAGGCTTGCTCAAGTTCTTGTTCCGCTTCGCTCAGATTAGCTAATACCTGCTGCGTTTGCTCATGTGGCTGACTGAAAAAAGAAGCATCAGCAACCTGAGCCTGCAACGTTTCCAGTTTAGCTTCCAGCTCTTCAAGCTGCGCAGGGAGCTGCTCCAGTTCGCGCTGGTGTTTATAGCTTAGTTTGCTGGTGCCGCGTTTTACAATTTCTGCTTTAGGGGCAGCAACTTCCTCTGTTTTTTTGGCAACAGGCTGTTTAAACGCCACATACTGTGACTGCTGCTCACGTGCGTCATGGTAACCGCCTACATAACGACCAATTTTGCCGCCGCCTTCAAAGATCCAACACTCGGTAACGGTGTTATCGACAAACTGACGATCGTGGCTGACCAGCAACACGGTTCCCTGATAACCGTCAATCAACTCTTCGAGAAGTTCCAGCGTTTCGACGTCGAGATCGTTCGTTGGTTCATCGAGAATCAAAAGATTGCTGGGCTTCAGAAAAAGACGCGCCAGTAACAGACGGTTTCGTTCCCCACCGGAGAGTGCACGCACTGGTGTCATCGCTCGCTTAGGGTGGAACAGGAAGTCCTGCAGGTAGCCCAGCACGTGACGTGGTTTACCGTTGACCATCACCTCTTGCTTACCTTCCGACAGGTTATCCATGACGGTTTTATCCGGATCCAGCTCCGCGCGGTGTTGGTCAAAATAAGCCACTTCCAGCTTGGTACCGACATGGATACGACCGCTGTCAGCCTGTAACTGACCCAACATCAGCTTGATTAGCGTTGTTTTACCGCAACCGTTAGGTCCAATTAGCGCAATTTTGTCACTACGCTGTACCTGCGCCGAGAAGTCTTTCACCAGTTGTTTACCGTTAATCTGGTAATCAACATTCTCCATTTCAAAGACGATTTTACCCGAACGGCTCGCCTCTTCGACCTGCATCTTCGCAGTACCCATCACTTCACGACGCTCGCCACGCTCACGACGCATCGCCTTCAGCGCACGTACGCGGCCTTCGTTACGTGTACGGCGCGCTTTAATGCCCTGACGGATCCAGACCTCTTCCTGCGCCAGTTTGCGGTCAAACTCCGCATTCTGAAGCTCTTCTACACGCAGCGCTTCTTCTTTCTCCAGCAGGTACTGATCGTAATTACCCGGATAGGTCACCAGCTTGCCGCGATCGAGATCGACAATACGCGTTGCCATATTGCGAATAAACGAACGGTCGTGAGAAATGAAGATGATCGTTCCATTGAAGGTTTTCAGGAACCCTTCCAGCCAGTCGATGGTTTCGATATCCAGATGGTTGGTCGGTTCATCCAGCAACAATACGCGTGGATTGCTGACTAACGCCCGGCCCAGTGCGGCTTTACGCAGCCAACCGCCGGAAAGCGATGCCAGTTCCATGTCTGGCTCCAGCCCAAGCTGTTCCAGTACTTCATTGATGCGGTTTTCCAGTTGCCACAGATTGTGGTGATCCAGCTGTTCCTGAACCTTCGCCAGTTCCTGCAGGTTTTTATCACTAGGATCGGTGATCACCAGATGCGAAATATCATGGTAACGCTTGAGATACACCGCCTGCTCTGCAATCCCTTCGGCAACGAAATCGTAGACGGTACCCTGCACGTTACGCGGCGGATCCTGCTGCAGACGTGCCACAACCAGATCCTGTTCATAAATAATACGTCCGTCGTCAAGACCCTGTTCACGGTTGAGGATCTTCATCAGCGTCGATTTGCCCGCGCCGTTACGGCCAACCAGACAAACGCGCTCGTTATCTTCGATATGCAGTTCAGCATTATCAAGAAGCGGCGCATCGCTGAACGACAGCCATGCACCATGCATACTGATTAATGACATTTATTTTTCCTTTCAGGCTGCGGTAATCAGCCAGCAATTGTGGATCTGACGGTTACGGGCAAAGTCCTGAGAAAGCGTTTTTTGGGTAATTTCTTGTGCTTTCAATCCCAGTTCAGCCAGGCCGTCGAGATCCATACGGAATCCACGTTTGTTGTTAGAGAACATGATCGTGCCGTCTTTACGCAGCAGACGCTTCAGATCTTTCATTAGCGCCAGATGATCGCGCTGCACGTCAAACGAGTCTTCCATACGTTTTGAGTTAGAGAAGGTCGGTGGATCGATGAAGATCAGATCAAACTGTTCATTGGCTTCGCGCAGCCAGCCCAGGCAGTCGGCCTGAATTAAACGATGCGCGCGGCCGCTCAGCCCGTTGAGTCGCAGGTTACGTTCCGCCCACTCCAGATAAGTACGAGACATATCGACCGTTGTGGTGCTGCGCGCACCGCCAAGCCCGGCGTGTACGCTGGCGCTGCCGGTATACGAGAACAGATTGAGGAAATCTTTACCCTTGCTCATCTGGCCCAGCATGCGGCGCGCTATACGGTGGTCCAGGAACAGACCGGTATCAAGATAGTCGGTCAGGTTAACCCACAGGCGCGCGTTGTACTCGCTCACCTCAATGAATTCACCCTTCTCATTCATCTTCTGATACTGGTTTTTCCCTTTCTGCCGTTCACGGGTTTTCAGCACCAGTTTATTCGGCGCAATCTCCAGTACCGACAGCGTGGCGGCAATGATGTCAAACAGACGCTGGCGAGCCTTCTGGGCATCAACCGTCTTCGGCGGCGCGTATTCCTGAACCACAACCCAGTCACCGTAGCGGTCGACCGCGACGTTGTATTCTGGCAGGTCAGCATCGTACAGGCGATAGCATTCAATGCCTTCCTGACGCGCCCATTTTTCCAGCTTTTTGATATTTTTACGCAGACGGTTGGCGTAGTCTTCCGCCACCGTGGCAGGCTTACTGTCTGCGCTGGTTTCCGCGACGTGATAGTTTTTCTGTACGCAATCCAGCGGGCCGTTTTTGGCTTTAAACTGCTTGTCAGCGCGCAATTGCAGACTGCTGAGCAAATCCGGTGAGGCGCTGAACAGCGACAGATTCCAGCCGCCAAACTGGTTTTTCATCGTGCGGCCCAGCAGGCTGTGCAGTGCGATCAGCGCTGGTTCGCTATCCAGACGTTCACCGTACGGCGGGTTGCTGATAACGGTACCATACGGACCTTGCGGTAGCGGGTTACTCAGTTTCGCTACGTCTTTGACGTCAAATGTCACCAGATCGGCAATCCCAGCGCGGCGGGCGTTGCTGCGCGCTTTCTCAATCACTCGGGCGTCGCTATCAGAGCCATAGAAGTGCGACGTATAGTCCGCCAGCCCTTTACGCGCGCGAACCTGTGCTTCCGCTTTCACCTCTTGCCAGACCGCTTCATCATGCTGCGCCCAACCGTTAAAGCCCCAGTAGGCACGGTGCAGACCGGGTGCGCGATCGGTTGCCCACATCGCGGCTTCAATCAGCAGCGTACCGGAACCACACATCGGATCGAGCAGCGGCGTACCCGGCTGCCAGCCAGAACGCATCACGATAGC
The DNA here is from genome assembly GCF_005280945.1 of Citrobacter sp. wls718. Lineage (NCBI taxonomy): Bacteria > Pseudomonadati > Pseudomonadota > Gammaproteobacteria > Enterobacterales > Enterobacteriaceae > Citrobacter > Citrobacter sp. wls718. The sequence goes on along the minus strand of NZ_SZWV01000082.1, from coordinate 1,996 downwards.
CGCAGCCAGCGTCTCTTTGATCGGCGCCTGACCGGCACGATCGCGATAGCCGCGCTGATGCAGACCATCACCGCTTAGATCGAGGGCAATGCTGGCGGTATCTTTGTTCAGCCAGACGTTAATACGCAGATCCGGGGATTCGCGATCCACATTCGGACGGGCCATATTTTTACGGGTAAAGGAATCGACAATCGCGTCCTTTACTTTTAATGCGCCGTACTGGCTGTTACGAATGGTGTCGTTTAAGCCGCTAAAATGCACGGCAAACGTCGCTCCTGGGTTAAATATCTCTGTCCAGTCGATTGCCTGAACACCGAGGTACAGATCAAGATCGCTGTAGACCTTGCACTCTCCCATCGGCAGGATAATGCGCGAGGCCAGGCGGCTCCACATCAGGCTCTGGTAAACAAGCCGCGTGTCGCCCTTAAAATGGACCCCACCCTGAACCACCTGGCACTCCGCGGCGCCGAGGTTTTCCAGTTCAGTTTTTAACAGCTCTTCCAGCCCACGGGCCGTACTGGCAAACAGAGAATTCATAATGTCACTTTTACTCCAATAAAATTGCTGCGCATTATAGCTAATCTCGCGCCCTTGTCATAAAGTTGAAGGCTTATTTTCGTTCGAGGGGCTGTACAGTGGTAACGTTAACCCGACTTTTTGTTCATCCGGTTAAATCAATGCGCGGTATTGGGCTCACGCACGCCCTGGCAGACGTTAGCGGTCTGGCCTTTGACCGCATCTTTATGGTTACCGAACCCGACGGAACGTTCATCACCGCCCGGCAGTTCCCCCAGATGGTCCGTTTTACCCCTTCCCCTTTACACGATGGGTTGCACTTAACCGCACCCGACGGCAGCAGTGCGTTGGTCCGTTTTGCCGACTTCGCCACCCAGGATGCGCCAACAGAAGTCTGGGGAAACCATTTTACTGCACGTATCGCGCCAACAGCTATCAATCAGTGGCTCAGCGGTTTTTTCTCGCGCGATGTACAGTTACGCTGGGTTGGCCCACAGTTAACCCGCCGGGTCAAACGCCACGACGGCGTACCGCTCTCGTTCGCCGATGGTTTTCCTTACCTTCTGACTAATGAAGCCTCACTACGCGATGTGCAGCAACGCTGCCCGGCCAGTATCCGAATGGAGCAGTTTCGCCCCAACCTGGTGGTCTCAGGGGCTAGCGCCTGGGAGGAAGACACCTGGAAGGTGATTCGCATTGGCGAGGTCATCTTTGATGTGGCAAAACCCTGCAGCCGCTGTATTTTCACCACTATCAGCCCTGAAAAAGGCCAGAAACATCCATCCGGTGAACCGCTGGCAACGCTGCAAACCTTCCGCAGCGCGGTGGATAACGGCGATGTCGATTTCGGTCAGAATCTCATTGCCCGCAACAGCGGCGTGATCCGCGTTGGCGATGAAGTTGAAATTTTGTCCACCGGGCCCGCCCGAGCTTACGGCGCGGTGGCTTCCGATGACACTGTTGCACAACAGCAGCAGCCTGATGCCAGCGTGCTTATCGACTGGCAGGGGCACACCTTTCGTGGCAACAATCAACAGGTGTTACTGGAACAACTGGAAAACCAGGGGATCCGGGTTCCTTATTCGTGCAGGGCGGGGATCTGCGGATGCTGCCGGATTCGGCTGGTAGAGGGCGAAGTCAGTCCGCTGAAAAAATCAGCGATTGGTGATGACGGGACGATTCTTTGCTGCAGTTGTGTGCCAAAAACAGCGGTCAGGCTGGAGAGTTAAACGGCCTGCTCAAGGCTGAAACTGTCGACAGGGAGTTGCGGTTTCAGTCTGTCATTCATAATTTTAATGGCGTCGCCAAGCTGCATGGTGCGCCCGGCAATAACCACGCCCGGCTGTGCCAACAGACACAGGGCCGCATTTTCCCCCGGCTCAACCACTAACAGATTGACCTGTTCCTCGGTATCGCTTAAATACACGCAGGCAGCGTCACCTATCCTCGGTGACCAACTAAGGAAGGTGCGAATAAGCAG